>CAZLDA010000001.1:0-5741 GCA_964557875.1 uncultured Pseudomonadales bacterium
TGCCGCCGTAGAGGCGATCGAAAGCCTCGGACGGATTCTGCTGTTCCCGCAGGATGAGCCGCGCCCACGCCGACGATTCCGGTGCCGAGAACGTCGCCACCAACGCGTCGGTCAGCAGATGAATGAAGCCGACACATTTCGCCGCCTGCCGGTCGCCGCTCGCGACGATCTCGGCAAACTGTTGCTCGATCGTCTGCGCGACCGGGCCGAGATACAGACCGACGCGGCGTGTGATCCGGTCGAAAACGGCGAGATACAGGCCGGGCTTGCCGCCGAAGTGATAGCCGATCAGCGCCTGATTTACGCCGGCGAGATCGGCGATTGAACGGGTGCTCGCGGCCCGGAATCCGTCGCGTCCGAATACTTCTACCGCCGCGTCGATCAGCGATTCGCGGGTCTGGTCGCCCCGCGGCGACGCCGATGTAGGACGCACGGCCATGCGCGGGATCGTACTTAGGCGACCGACTAAGTCAACCGATCAAGGATCCATACTATTCGCCGCGTGGCATCACCGGCCGATCGCCGATGACGCCGGCCTGGGTCAGTCGTGCGAGATCTGCGTCGGTCAAACCGAGCAATTCCACCAGCACGTGACGGTTGTGCTGCCCGAGCGTCGGGGCCGGTGCTTCGATGGGGATCGGCGCGGTACCGACCCGGTAAGGCGCGACCGGATTCGGCTGCATTCCAACGTACGCGCGCGGAAGCATCTGCCAGAACCGACGTGCCGCGAGGTGTGGATCGTCGATGACGTCGGCTGCGCTATAGACCGCAGCAGCGGGCACACCCACGGCCTGCAGCTGCGTCATGATTTCGCGCGCCGCACGCGTGCGCGTCCACGCGGACAACTCGCGATCGAGTTCGTCGCGCCGCGCCAGGCGATCGTCGATTCCACCAAACGGCCGCAGCCCGGCGACAAGCCCGGCAAGTGCGCCCCATTGTTCGTCCGTCAGCACCTGGATCACCACCCAACCATCTTCCCCGCTCGCCGGGTACACGCCGTGCGGAGCACACGTCGCGGAACGATTGCCGGTACGAATCGGCGCGTGTCCGGTTACGGAGCGGTGCAGGATGCCGTGAATACCCAGCGGAAACAGACCTTCAGATTGCGACAGATCGAGATACTGGCCTTCACCGGTTCGCTTGCGATGCCGCAGAGCGGTCAGCAACGCGGCCGCACCGTTGAGCCCGCCCACCGCATCACCGTAGGCCACGTGCACCATGGTCGGCGGACCGTCGGGCTCGCCGTTGAGATGCGGCAGTCCCGACGCGTGCTCCACGGTGGAACCGTAAGCCCGATAACGCGACCACGGACCATTGCTGCCGAACGCGGGCATGGACAGCATCACGATCTGCGGGTTAACCGCCTTCAACGCGGCATAGTCGAGGCCCAGCTTCGGCAGGACTCCCGAGGAATAATTCTCGACCACGACATCCGCAATGGCGACGAGCCGCTTCAACAGCGCGGTGCCGTCCGGCGACGTCAGGTCGAGCGTCACGTCGAGCTTGTTGCGATTCACGGTATTGAACGACACCGACTGTTCGGCGGCGTTGAGTGCGATCCACTCTTCCGTTGCTTCCCAACCGCGCCACCAGTCGAAGCGCTCGCACGATTCCACTTTGATGACTTCCGCGCCCATGTCGACCAGATGCCGCGCGGCGAGCGGACCGGCCCATCCCATCGACAGATCGATGACGCGAACGCCTCGCAACGGTTTCATGGTCACGCTCCGGCCACCACGTTGGCGCGCCGCAGCCGTTCGAATTCGGTCGCGTCGATGCCGATATCAGCCAACCGTGCCCGCGTGTCGGCCCCGAAGCCCGGTGAGGCGCCGCCCGCAAACGCCGGCGTCTTGTAAAGCTTGAACGGCGTCATCGGCGCGGTGAGGTCACCCTGCGTTGGGTGCGAGAGGGTTCCGAATGCGTCACGCGCCACGTACTGATCGACGTTGAACAGTTCTTCCATGGTCGGCACCAACGCGAGCGGTATGCGCATTCCCTGACCGCGATGGAACAGCTCCGCCGCCGATCGCTCTGCGACTTTGCGCTTGAAGATCGGCTCGAGTATCGAGGCGTCGGCGAGCCGCCCGAGCGTCGTCTGGTACGCAGGCACGTTCGCGAGTTCGTTGAGGTCGAGCAGCGCGCAGAACGCGGCCCATTGGCTCGGTGTCAACGCGGTAACGCCGATCCAGCCGTCGCGACACGGATAGATTCCCAACGGAAACGTCGGGGGGAAGCGATTGACGCCCATACGCGGCGCTACCGCTCCGGTGTTGAAGGCACTCACCACACCGACGTCGGTGAAACAGAGGTTCGCCTCATAGATGCTCGTGTCGAGCTCACACGCCGCGGTGCGATTGCCGAGTTCCGCGGCGATCACGTGCCCGAGCGTGCCGATATATGCGGTGAGCCCGCCGACGATCTGCGCCTGATAGCCCGATGGCAGCAACGGCGGTCCTTCCTCCGGACCGATGCCGCGCACCATACCGATCAACGCGTGGCAGACGCTGTCGGTTCCGGCGAAGTTCGCGTACAGGCCGGTCTGGCCGAACCAGGTGACGCGCGAAAGCACGACGTGTGACGCCACCGCGGCGAGATCCGGCAAAGCGAGCATTTCGTCGCCGATGGTCGCATCGAGTACAACATCCACATCGCGCGCCAATTCGAGGAACACCGCACGACCCGCACGGGTGCGCACATCCACCGACACGCTGCGCTTGTTGCTGCTCAAGTATGTGTGCAGCGCGCTGTTGTCCGGCGCGCGGGCACGGTCGTTGAATGGCGCAAGCATTCGCGTTGCTGCGCCCTGCAGCGGCTCCACGTCTACGACGTCGGCACCGTGGTCGGCGAACAGCTTGCCGCAGTACCCCGTCGCAACCGTACCGCCGACGTCGAGCACGCGGATGCCGGCGAGCGGTGCAACCATGGAATCCCCCCAGGATCGATCCGCGAAATCTTAGCGTCCGTCCCCCTCGATGATGCACAAAGTTCACACGATCGACCGGAAACCGTGTGAATACGTATTCAAATGCCGACCGGACAGTGCTATACGACACCTCTAGGTTTCGAAGGCTACGAGGGGCATATGAGCGAGGCACCGGTAAAACAGCAGGAATACGATCTCGACACGAGCTGGATGCAGCACATGGGCGAGTGGGGCATGAAGGCCGAACCGGGTAAGCGCGGTTTGACGCTTAACGAAATTCAACTCGGCAGCTACGGCGACATCCCCGAGATCAGCAAGAACATGAGCGGTCGTCCGCGCGGTGCCGGCGAACGACCCGATGCCTATCGCGTCGGCGCGTATGGCGTGCGCGCGAAGTCGGAGATCTGGCTTTCGAACGCAACGTTCCTCTACGAAGAAGCGCTGCAGCGGCAATGGAGTTCCGCCACCGACGTACCGTGGCACACCATCGAAGCGCTCCCTGATGCGGTCGAAGAAGCGGAATGTCTGCTGTGCACGTTCTTCAACGAAGTCGAGTTCGTAGCCGGCGACGTACCCGCACGCTGGGTTGCGAACACGACGCCCGATTTCCTCGAGCCGCGCCACGTGCGGCTTGCACAAGTGATGGACGAGTCGCGTCACATGGACGTCTTCCGCAAGCGCGCGCTCGCCAACGGCGGCGGCCTCATGCGGATGTCCGGCGCAACGTCCGGCTTCGTCGGAAGTATCGACCTCGCCCGCGACTTCACCGAGATGTCCACGCGTCTGCACATTTCCGGCGAGGGCGCCGTGCTGACGATGTTCCGCATGGGTGAACTGTTCGGCCAGAACGAAGCGGAGAAGATCATGTATCGCCTGTGCGCGCAGGACGAAGCGCGGCACGTCGCATTCGGCGTCATGCACTTGCGTTTTCTGTCCGAAACCGCACCGGAGCGCCGCGAAGAGATCGAGTTCTATCTCGATGAAGCGGAAGCCCAGATCATGTCCGGCGTTCAGAACCCGGCCGGCACGCAGGCTGAAACCTCCGAAGCCCTGGCGATCCTGTTGGGGGGCGGCAAGGAACACTACGACGAAGGCCACAAGAAGCTGCTCGTCATCCGTCGGCGCCAGCTGAAGGAATACATGCAGCGCGTCAAAACGGCCGGCTTCGGCGCCCGTTTCGAAAACGGACGTTCGACCATTCCGCAACAATACGAGTCGGCCGTCTAACAACGCGCTAACTGAAGGCGCGCCAACGCGCTAACTAAGGGGTTTGTGGTATGGCGACGAAACAGTCTCAAGGGATGGCTGTACCGGCAGCAATGCCGGATGCAGCCGGCGCACATAGCGTCGAAGGGGTTCCGGTTCCCTCGTTCGAGTGGATGGGTTTGTCCGCCGAGTGGGGCGTGCGCGTAAAACCTGGCGAACACGGCATACGCCTGAGCGACCTCAACGTCGGTATCTACGGCGAAGTGCCCGAGGTGTGGGACGACCAGACGCGTCGGCCGCGTGGTGCCCTTCCCCGCCCCGGCGTACCGCCGCTGCCGTACAACCTGCGCAACAAGCACCAGATGTGGGCCGATAGCGCGGCGAACCTTTACGAAGAGGCCATTCAACGGCGCTGGATTCCGGCCACCGAAGTACCGTGGGACTCGCTGAAGCCGTTGCCCGACGACGTCGAACGCGCGGTGTGTCAGGTGTGCACGGAGCTGACCCAGTATGCGAACACCGAAATCGAGATCATCACGTATTGGCAGGACCAGATGTCCTACGGCTACTACGAGGTGAAGCAGTTCCTCGCAACTGCAACGTTCGACTGTGCACGGCTGATCGAAGCGCTGCGCAAACGCGCGTTGTCGAACGGCGGGGGGCTCGGGCAAGAAAGCCGCGGGCTGGTCAATCGCATGATTCTCGAGAGCCGCGGCGGCTGGACGGAATCCGCGGTTTACCTCTATCTCGTTCGCGGCACGTACATGATGCTGGTGCTCCGAGGCTTGCTGAACGCGGCCCACAACGATGCGGAACGCATGATCTACGGCAAGGCAATCGAAGATTGGGCGCGGCATCTCACGTACGGCTACGACCACATCAAGTACTCGGTGTCGCACCAGGCGGGCCAGGCCGACATTCTGCAAACGCTGTTGAGCCTCGGCGAAGTGATGATGGCGGCGGAGCTGCAGGAATCGACGATGCGCCCTGCGCTCGCGATCATCTTCGGCGGCGGCATCAAAGGCGGCCGCACGATCGGCATGGAAACGTACTTGCACCTCGTCGGTGAGTTCGTGCGCAACTACCTCGCCACGTGCGAATGGATCGGTGTGCCGCGCGCGGAAATGCTGCATCCGATGCTCAAGAAATATCTCGAGTACTGAACGTGGCCGTATTCCCTTCTCTCGACTGGTTCCAGAAGGTCCGCGATGTGTACAACTCGGACGGATCGCTGCACAAAGGCGGCGGCGGTGCGTGCCATACCACCGCGGCGTTCAAGGTCAACGATCAGAGTTATCTGATCGTGTTCGAAGGCTTGAAGTGCGCCGACATCCGCAAGGCGACGGACACTGAATTGAGCGACGCCGACTTCGTGATCGAAATGCCGTTCGATCTGTGGAAGGCGATGGTCGCGAACGTGCAGTCGCACGGAAAAGCCGACCTGCAGTACACGTTGAACAGCATCGATCTGCAGCAGGAAGACGGCATTGCGTATTCGCCGGCCGACGATCAATACCGGCAAGACCTGTTCTACCGATACAACCAGAATTTCCAGGATTTCTTCGACGCGTCCGCGCGCGTCGAAACTACGTTTGCCTGATCTTCTCTGCAC
>CAZLDA010000001.1:5841-22091 GCA_964557875.1 uncultured Pseudomonadales bacterium
TGGCTCAAGCACGCGCAGTCTGCAGTCAACGCCGACCCTTCGTTCCGCAAGCGCGGTTCCATCGACGTGAAGATGGCCGTAAAGAGCGACCAGGCGACGTATCTCGTCACGTTCAGCGGCTTCAGTTGCCACGAGGTTCGTACGATTACCGGCGCGGGTTTGCGCGACGCAGATTTCACGGTCGATATGAATGCCGATCAGTGGGAACGTTTCCTTCAAGGTCGTCGTAGCGGTACCGGCCGAACGCTGGTCGAGATCGACAACACTGACGACGTCGTTAAGGCGATCAATCCGCGCAAGAAGCTCGACTTCCTGCGGTATCACACCTCACTGCAAGCATTCTTCGACGCCGGCTTGCGCGCCGACTCGCCACAAGCCGCCTGACGGAAACTGCCATGCCGATCTACGCGTACCGTTGCCGGAACTGCAGCGGCGTCACGGATGCGTACGCGTCGGTCAAAGAGCCGCCCGCAAGCGTCGAATGCGAACACTGTGGCGGCGGCGACACCCACCGCGTGATCGCTCGCGTTGCCTACCACGCATCCGAAGCGACGAAGACCGCCAGGCTCGATCCGAAGTACGAAAAGATGGCCGACGCGGCCATGCGAAAAAACCCACTGGCTGATCCGGATCGGCTGCTGCGCAAGATGAAACCCTACAGTTCCGGAACCGACTGACTTTCGATGGCGAACCGTACTTGGAACGACGACGAGCGCATCGAAATCGAGACTCGCCTCCTGTTTCAGGAAGACACGATCGCGAAGTTGAACGATGCGCTCGTCGACCAGCAGCGCCAGCTGGATCAGATGCGCGACACGCTGGCACGACTGATCGAATTGGTGGAACGGCGCGAGGAGCCGGCAGAGTTCAAAATCGAGCAGGAACGCCCGCCCCACTACTAGCCTGTTAAAGGTTGGTCCGCTGGCCGATCAGTGCCGCAGCACGTTGATCACGCGGTGCCCTGATTTCCACAAATCGTCGAGCATCTCTTCGACACCCGCGCCGGTGATCCGCACGACGCACACCGGCATGTCGTTCTGCGACGACCTGATCAAGCTGACGACCTGCACCTTGCGTTCCTTCGCCACGCGCGCGATGAGGCCGAAGGTGTCTTCGCCCTGCGACACGTCGAACGTGATGCGCGCGCCGCGCGAGTCGGTGTTGAACACGCTGACGAACGCCCGAAAGATGTCCGACTCGGTGATCAGGCCGACCAGCCGGTCTTCACGTAGCACCGGCAGTGAGCCGATCTTCTGCGCGCCCATCACACGTGCCACCTCTTCCACCGGTTCGTCCGGCGCAGTGGTGAACGGATTGCGGTGCATGATGTCTTCCACGACTCGATGCTTGCCGTTGCCGTTGAGCGGCAACGCGAGCGGATTCACGTCCGGCGGAAACGCCCGCAGGATGTCGGTGGCCGACAGGATGCCGGCCAGCGAAAGACCATTCGGACTCTCCATTACCGGCAACCGGCGGATCCTTCGCCGCGACATCAGGGCTGCCGCCTCGGCGATGGGCGTCTGCAGCGACACCGTCACCGGATTCTTCGTCATCCACATGCTCACGATCATGGTCGGGCCACGCACCCCCCTTTGGTAAGGAATTGAAGAGGCGATGACTTAAAGAGTAGTACGGGCCAGGAAATCGACACGGCGGTGCCCGACGGCGGCACCCAGGATCAGAGGCGATTGGAAGGAACGGATCGACGGGCGCGTTGCTGGGCCTCGAGCCGGCCGATGTCGCGGCAGGCGTCGGAACAGAACCGGGACGACGCGTAGGGAACGAACCAGTCGTCGCAGGCCGGACACTGCGCGGGTTCGGTGACCGGCAGCGGCAAAGAACCGGTGCGGCGTTCTTCCATCAGCGCCGCGATGCGCTCGTTCTGCTTCACCATTTCGCGGAAGTCGCGGTCGCTGACGTCGAGCAGGTCGATGATCGTACCGACCTCGAGCCGCGGCGAACGCAGCAACAGCGTGATGGCTTCTTCCTCTAGCGTCATAGATACAGGATTCCTGGTCATTTTCCTGGTTTGGGGAGTCCGATCCGGCCCGACAGTCTACCGGGCGGAACCGTCGGCAACGCGGAATTGTGCCACGTTCCGAAAAGCGCCTCGGTGCGCTACTCCACCGTTACACTCTTCGCCAGGTTGCGGGGCTGGTCGATGTCGCAACCGCGCTCCATGGCGATCAGATAGGCGAAGAACTGCAGCGGCACCAACATGAGCAACGGGTCGAGCAGTTCGTGCAGCTGCGGCACCACGATCACGTCCTCCACCGCAACCGGCAACGTCGCTACGTTGCTCAACGCGATCACCGGTCCGCGGCGCGCGCGAATCTCCTGAATCGTCGATACGTTCTTCTCGAACAGGTCATCGGACGGAATCACCGCCACCGTGAGCGTTTCGGGCGAAATCAACGCTAACGGTCCGTGCTTCAGCTCCGAGGCCGGATACGCTTCGGCGTGCAGGTAACTGACTTCCTTCAGTTTCAACGCGCCTTCCATCGCAAGCGCATAACCTTCGTTGCGGCCCACGAAGTAGGCGTTGGTAAAGCGCGCGTACTTCTTCGCGAGCGCGGCGAGTGGCGCCTGATCGGCAATCAGCGTTTCCAGGCGCGCCGGCAGTTGATCGAGCGCGTCGATCAGGCGGCGCCCGGCACCGGCCGAAACGTCCTTCATCCGGCCGAGATGCAGCGCGAGCAGCACGAACGCGACCAGCGTCGACATGAAGGTCTTGGTGGAGACCACGGCCACTTCCGGGCCCGCGTGCAGATACACGCCGCGCCCGCACGCGCGCGCAATGGTGCTGCCGACCACATTGATGATGCCGACCACCACCCCACCCTTTCGTTTGATCTCATCGACGGCGGCCAGCGTGTCGAAGGTTTCGCCGGATTGGCTGACGGCGACGTACAGCGTGTCGTCTTCGATCACCGGATTGCGGTAACGAAACTCAGCGGCCGATTCCGCGTCGCACGGAATTCGACTCAGCCGTTCGATCATGCGCGCACCGAGAAAGCCGGAAATGCACGCGGAGCCGCAGCCGAGGATCTTGATGCGCCGGAACCGCAGCAACTCGCGCGGCGTCAGATTCAAGCCGTCGAGCCTGGCGGTTGCGAACCGCCGATCGAGTCGGCCGCGCAACGTGCCGCGCACCGAATCGGGCTGCTCGTGGATTTCCTTCATCGTGAAGTGACTGAAGGAACCCTTCGACATGTGGTCATCGACAATCGGGAGCGTCGTCGGCTGTTTGGTGGTGGGCGCCGCGTCGAGTGTCGTCACGCGATAGGCGCGCGCTTCGACCACCGCTATTTCACCGTCGTCGAGATAGATGGCCTGTTGAGTGTGGCGGACCAGTGCGGACGCGTCCGACGCCACGAACATCTCCTTGTCACCGATGCCGAGAATCACCGGACTACCGTTGCGTGCGACGACGATCTGTTCGGGATGACGCGCATCCATGACAGCTATTCCATACGTGCCGGTGATCGACCGCAGCGCCGTGCGCACCGCGTCCTCGAGCGAGTCCGTTTCCACCGCAGCAATCAGCTGCGCCAGCACTTCGGTATCGGTTTCCGATTTGAACTCCACGCCGCGCGCTTCGAGCTGCACGCGCAATTCATGCGCGTTTTCGATGATGCCGTTGTGGACCAGTGCAATGCGGCCGGTCATATCGGTTTGCGGATGGGCGTTGTCGTCGCTCGGCGCGCCGTGCGTCGCCCATCGCGTATGGCCCACGCCCACTACGCCGGAAAAACGTTTCGGCAGCGTCGCCTCCATGTCGCGCACCTTGCCCTGTCGCTTGTGCACTTCGATGCCGTTCTTGCGATGCACCGCAACCCCGGCGGAGTCGTAACCTCGGTACTCGAGTCGGTGCAATCCCTCGATGAGAATCGGCACCGCATTCTGATGTCCCACGTAACCGACGATTCCGCACATAGCGCCACGCTCCGAAAAGGTAGATAAAGGGTGATGAATCAGCCGTAGATGAGCCGGCGGATCTGCCGTTCGCTGTACGCCGGCGCGGCGAAGGGCCGCGCCGCCATCTCGGACGCGATCTGCCGGAAGATCGCGTCGTTCTTCAGCACACCGTCGTCCTTCAGTTCCCGATGCCGGCGCACCACGAACGCATCGGGCGTCTCGATGGACAACAGATCGAGCAGTTCGAGGACCGCACGACGCGCCTCAGGCAGTTCGAGCCGCGTGGTGCGTGCGAGATGCGCGGAGAGTTCTTCGACGTCGTACATGGCGCTGCATTGAGCCCCGCTCCGACATCAATGGCAAATTATTTGCCCGAATTCGGGCAGAAATTTGCCAATCTACTTACACTTTTGCCTCTCGCTGGGCCGCGCCAAACCAGCGCCACAAGGCGTACACCGGCAATCCAAGCGCGACGATGCCGAGCCCCAACCAGCTGTACTGCGGCTTTTCGATCAGCAGGTCGACGCACAACGCTGCCGTCAACACCGCATACGCGGCGGGCAACCACGGATAGCCCGGTACCACGACCGGCCGGGCGGCGTCCGGACGCCGACGACGCAATGCGAACAGGCCGATGGCCGTCAGCAGATAGAACATCAGCGCCGCGAACACCACGTAGTCGAGCAACTGACTGTAGGTCCCTGATGCACAGAGCACGCTGGCCCAGCCCGCCTGCACGTACAGACCGAATGCGGGTGTCTTGTGCTCTGCATGCAGTTCTTCCGCTTTGCGGAAGAACAGCCCGTCGCGCGCCATCGCGTAATAGACGCGCGCTCCCGAGAGAATCAGCCCGTTGTTGCAGCCGATGGTCGAAATCACGATCGCCACAGCCATGACATACATACCCGGGCTTCCGAAGATCGCCTCGAGCACCGCCGTTGCAACGCGGTCCTCAGGTGCATGCGCAATCGCTTCGATGCCGAGCACGCTCAAGTACGCGACGTTCGCGAATACGTACAACCCCATCACGATCAACACACCCGTGAGCATCGCGAACGGCAGGTCGCGGCCCGGCTTCTGCAACTCGTCAGCCGCGAAGCCGACGTTGTTCCACGCATCCATCGCGAACAGCGCGCCCACCATCGCCGCACCAAGCAGCGGCAGCGTGCCCGGTCCGATGCCACGTTCCGGCCAGAATGCCGGGCCGAAGTTCACCTCAGCTGCGCCGCTTCGACCGATCGTAAGGCCGAGCAGAATCAGTGCGAGCAGCGACAGCACCTTGATCGACGTCAGCAGCGTTTGAACGAACGCCGCTACGCTCACGCCACGGACATTGATCCACGTCAGTACGAATATCGACGCAATGGCCAGCACGCGCTGCGGCGACAGACCGACCTCGATCGGACCGCTTGGCAGCGCAACGGTGAAGCCGAACATCTGTTCCGGCGAAATCTGCGGCACGAGCACCGACATGAAGCGCGCGAAGCCCACGGCAACGGCTGCGATCGTGCCGGTCTGAATGACCATGAACAGCGTCCAGCCGTACAAAAAGCCGAACAGCGGCGATATCGCCTCGCGCAGATAGACGTATTGCCCGCCCGCCTTCGGGAATTGCGCAGCGAGTTCGCCATACGTCAATGCGCCCATCAGCGTGACCACGCCGGCCATGATCCAGACCAGCAACAGCAAACCCGGTGACTCGACTTGCCGCGCAATGTCGGCGGAAACCATGAAAATGCCGGAGCCGATCATCGATCCGACAACCAACGCGGTGGCGTCGAGACGGGTGATGGCCCTAACGAACTCGCTGGGGGGACTCTGATGCGGTGGCATCTCGCGATGGTACCCGGTTGGACGCGCGCTGCGGCAATTTGTCGCAGCGGGTGACGAGACGGACCGCCCTAAGATCTGGCGGATGCGCCAGGCGCAGGAGCGAGGAATCTCGGACGCTTCCCGCTAAACTCGCTGCTTCCACTTCGAGGCTTCAAACGTGATCTCGTTCGTCGAGTACCCCGCCTCAGCGAACCTGCGCCGTCTGCTCACCGCGCGGGCCATGCTGTTCACCGCGCTCACGTGCCTGACAGCCCTCATCGGCGAAGCAACCCACGTCGCAACGCCACTCGGACCCGTCGCGGCAATCATCGGTGCGCTCGCGGTCGTCACGCTGCTCAGCTGGTTCCGGGTCGTTGCCGTTGCGCGTCCCGTACATCGGTTCGAACTGCCGCTGCAACTCGGTATCGACGTCGCCGCGCTGACTGCGCTTCTTTATTTCACGGGCGGCTGGACGAATCCGCTCGTATCGCTGTATCTCGTGCCGATCGCCGTGGCAGCCGCGCTGCTGCCTGCGCGAGCAGCGTGGGCTATCGCGGTGGCGGCGGTGGCGAGCTACGCAATGATCGCCGTGTATCACGTGCCGCTCGAACCCTCGCACCACGCGATGACCGGCACGTTCACGCTGCACGTGCTCGGCATGCTCGTGACCTTCGTCGTCGCTGCCGCGCTCATCGCGTACTTCGGCACGTCGATGGCAGCCTCGCTTCGCACACAAGCGAATGCGCTGGCGAACTCACGCGAAGCGAACCTGCGCAACGAACAGATCATCGGCGTTGCGACCTTGGCGGCAGGCACTGCGCACGAGTTGTCCACGCCGCTCAGCAGTATCGCCGTTGCCGCCGCGGAGTTGCGTGACGGCGCAACGCCCGAACAACGCGCCGATATCGACCTGATCGTTTCCCAGATCGGCGTATGCAAAGACATCCTGCGCCGGCTGCGCAGCGCCGCGACACCCGCAGAACCTCTCGCGGATACGCAGCGCGTGGGGACATTCATGGACGACGTGCGTGAACGGTTCCAGCTGTTACGGCCCGCGGTAGACGCGCGGTTCGGTTGCGACGCCGCAGCCGCTGAACCGCATATCGCCGCCGACCAGACGTTGCGTCAGGCGGTGCTCAATCTGCTGAACAACGCAGCCGACGCATCGCCGCGTTCCGTGGAATGCTCGGCGCGTTGCAGCGACCGACACCTGATGCTCGACATCCGCGACCGCGGTAACGGCTTCGACGTCGCAGCCATCGCTTCCGAGGCATCGCCGAACGGCTCAACCGAGGGGATGGGTATCGGCCTGATGCTGGCCAACGCCACCATCGAACGGCTCGGCGGTTCCGTGCACATCGCCGATCGCGACGGTGGCGGTGCATGGGTGCGGGTGAAGTTGCCGCTGAGTTCCTACGGAACCGCACGCACATGACGCTCGCGCGGACGCTCGACGAGCCGACTCTGCTGCTCGCCGACGACGACGCGGTGTTTCGCGACGTACTGTCGCGTGCGCTGCGCCGGCGCGGCTACGCGGTAGTGACCGCCGGCGATGCCGAGACGGCGTTCGATCTGGTAGCGGACGATCCACCGGAGTTCGCCGTAGTTGATCTGAAGATGCCGGGTGCATCCGGTTTGGAACTCATCGAGCGACTGCATCACGCAGAGCCCGCCACGCGCATCGTGGTGTTGACCGGTTACGCGAGCATCGCAACCGCAATCGAAGCGATCAAACTCGGTGCAATCGACTACTTGAGCAAACCTGCAACGGCCGACGAAGTGGTGGCCGCCCTCGGCCGCAACGGCGGCGATAGCTCGATCGACGTCGAACGCGCGCCGGCATCGATCGAGCGCCTCGAATGGGAACACATTCAACGCGTGCTTGCGGAACACGACGGCAACGTCTCGGCAACCGCCCGCGCGCTGAAAATGCATCGCCGCACGCTGCAGCGAAAACTCTCCAAACGCCCCGTCCGCGACTAGTCAGTGTCTCCGGCCAAATTGATGTTCTGCGCGCAGTACGAAACAATGCCGCGCCGCACGTAGCGCAACCACTCGAATACCCCATGCAATCTGACGGCGCCGCCGCCTCGGCCGAAACGAGCGTTGCTCCGTCGCGTACGGCACCTCTGATAGTCGGCGCCATCGGTGTCGTGTACGGCGACATCGGCACGAGTCCGCTCTACACGCTGCGGCAGTGCTTCACCGGCATGCACCGCCTCGACCTCTCCGTCGCAAACATCATGGGCATTCTGTCGATCATCTTCTGGTCGCTCGTGATCGTAGTGACGCTGAAATACGTGACCCTGATCATGCGGGCCGACAACCGCGGTGAAGGCGGCATTCTCGCGCTCACCGCGCTCGTCTCGCGCACCCTCGAGTCGCAACCCCGGCGACGCTGGTGGTTCGTCGGCATCGGCATCTTCGGCGCGGCGATGTTCTACGGCGACGGCATGATCACGCCGGCAATCTCGGTGCTCGGCGCAGTCGAGGGCCTCGACGTCATCACCTCGCAGTTGCACCAGTTCATCGTGCCGATCGCGATTCTCATCATCGTTGCGCTGTTTTCCATCCAGCGCAGCGGCACCGCCCGTGTCGGCATGTTCTTCGGGCCGGTCATGTGCGTGTGGTTCGCCACGCTCGCAGTGCTCGGCATCGTGCAGATCATCGACGAGCCCCGCGTGCTCGCAGCAGTCAGCCCCGTGCATGCGATTGCGTTCGTCGTGGCCAATCCGCTCGCGGCCTTTCTCGCGCTCGGCGCGGTTGTTCTGGCGGTCACAGGTACGGAGGCGCTCTACGCCGACATGGGCCACTTCGGCAAGCTGCCGATCCGGCGCGCGTGGCTGCTGTTCGTAATGCCGGCGCTGGTTCTCAACTACTTTGGTCAGGGCGCCCTGCTGCTCGCCGACCCGGCGGCGATCAAGAATCCGTTCTATCTGCTCGCGCCGAAGTGGGCGTTGATTCCCCTGGTGATACTCGCGACGGCCGCTGCAGTGATCGCCTCGCAGGCGGTGATCTCCGGCGCGTTTTCACTCACGCGCGCGGCGATTCAGATGGGCTACTGCCCTCGGCTCACCATCGACCACACCTCCGAACGCGAGATCGGCCAGATTTACGTACCGTTCGTGAACTGGGTGCTGTTCATCGCCGTGATTCTGCTGGTGGTCGGCTTCCGTCACTCGGACAACCTCGGCGGCGCATACGGAATCGCAGTGACGCTCGCCATGCTGATCGACTCGATACTCATCCTGTTCGTAATACGGCGGATGTGGAAATGGCCGGTGCCGGTCGCTGTCGCTATCGCGATCCCGATGATTGCCATCGACCTCGCGTTCCTCACGTCGAATGCACTGAAAATTCCCTCGGGCGGCTGGTTCCCCATCGTGATCGGAATCGGCGTGTTCACCTTGCTGACCACGTGGAAGAAGGGTCGCATCGTGCTGATGCGCCGCCTGTCCGACGAATCGTTGCCGCTCGATGCGTTCATCGAGAGCATCGAACTCGACCCGCCGACACGTGTGCCCGGCACCGCGGTGTTCCTGACTTCGGCCATCAACAGCGTGCCGCACTCGCTGCTGCACAACCTCAAGCACAACAAGGTGCTGCACGAGCGCGTGGTGTTTCTGACGATCGTCGCGCGCGACATTCCGTACGTGCCGCCCGAAGAACGGTACGAGATCAAGGCGCTGGGCGGCACGTTCCATCACATCACGGCGTTCTACGGATTCTCCGAAGACCCCGACGTGCCGCGTCTGCTCGACCAATGCGGCCGCGGTGGGTTCGCGTTCAAGATGATGGAGACGTCGTTCTTCGTATCGCGCGAATCGCTGATCGCAACCGGCGCGCCGGGTATGGCCAAGTGGCGTGAGCAATTGTTCGTGTCGATGTCGAAGAACGCGACGAAAGCATCTGATTTCTTCGGGATTCCGACCAACCGCGTCGTCGAGCTCGGCACGCAGGTCGAGATCTGACGAGCACGCGGCCGACGCACTGCACAACGCGCAGGATCCGAACACCTTCCCTCTCTGCACCACGCCGATGCACGCCCTTGGTGCAGGGTTTTCTTCGTGACCTGCGCATGGTCTCCAATGAGTACGCCGGTAACGCGAGCGTCCGGAATCGGAACGCGTGGCATGGCACTGTCTCCACGTCAAGCCTTCGCATTCGTCGAACGCGCGACGTTGCAGAAGCGTTGGCCCTTCAACCGACACGACGATTTCCGCGCGACGAATCGGCGACGATTGTGTGCCCACGCGAACGCAACGCTGGGCGCTTCCTCGGCGGCGAGGGCAAGCCGCGTCGACGATGCGCCACTCGCCCCCCGATAAGAACGTTGGCGCGATCCGATTTTTCGGCGGCGGGAACACGGATCACGACGCACTCGCGGCGCTGTGCAAATCGGCGCGCGTCGATTTACTCGTGAAATACCTGGGTCCGGCGGCCGCGAAGCCGATCGGTGCGGCGACCGACAGCGAGTCGGAGAGGCATACACGCGCGACTGCCGTTCGTAAGTGCAACCGTGACAATACGTCACCGTCGCGACCGCGCGGTTGGCGAAACTCGGCACTCCTCGACGCTCGAAACGAGCCTCTTCCGCGTGTTGGACACGTACGACTTCGATCGTCATGCGGTCGTTGTTGTCGTACACGCGCGACACTGGAAACGCGTCACCAATTTCGCCGTACGACGCCGCGATGCATCACCCGCGAAGGTTCAATCAAACCTTTGCGTTCCGCCCCAAGATAGTGTTGAAATCAGCACCGGGATCGCGTCGTCGGGGAAATCACGGAGCCTGCAACGTAACGACATCATCATGTCGACGTTGAAGGTCGCCTTCGCGGTTCTAGCAGCGTGACAGGGGACATGCTGCAGATAAGGGGGGCCGATCTCGCACGAGATCGTTTACATCAACAATATGGTCGCGCTATCACTCGGCCGGCCTAAGGAACGAAGCAAGACACCATGACACCAGACAGAATTCAGCGATCGCGCGCGGTCGTTCTGATGGCGCTGATGCTGACAGTGCCCGTGTATGCAGCCGACACCAAGCCTCTGGACAATCTGCTCGCGCAACAGGCCGCCGGCGACAAAGCCGCCAAAGCCGCGCAGGAACAGATCGACAAGATTGACGACAGCACGACGGAGATGCTGAACAAGTATCGACGCACCCTCGAAGATACGCAGAGCATCACCAAGTACAACGCGCACCTGACCGAACAGGTCGTGGCCCAGCGCAGCGAGATCGCGTCGATGCAGGCTCAGCTGGCATCGATCGAAACCACCAGTCGCGACGTATATCCGCTGATGGAAAAAATGGTGTCCACCCTCGAACAATTCGTAGCGCTCGACATCCCGTTCAGGATCGAAGAGCGCAACAAGCGCGTTGCGACCCTCAAAGGTCTGATGGATCGCGCCGACGTGACGGTCTCCGAAAAGTACCGCCGCATCCTCGAGGCCTATCAGATCGAGATGGAATACGGCCGCACGCTCGACAACTATGAAATGAAGCTCGGCGAAGGTGACTCTGCGGCCCTCGTCGATGTGGTACGACTCGGCCGGGTCGCGTTGATGTATCGCCGCCCCGACGGCAAGGACGCCGGCTACTGGGACAAGGCCGAGAAGAAGTGGATATCCGATCCCGGCACCGAGAAGGACGTCGAACACGCCCTGCGCGTTGCGAAGAAGCAAGGCGCGCCCGACCTGTTGTGGGTCCAACTACCAGCCCCGACGGAGGTGCAACAGTGATCCGCGCAACCACCCTATTCGTTCGCACACTGTTCGCTCCCAAACATGGCCTTGCGCTGCTGGCCACGGCGTTGCTGGGTGTGCAGCTTGCCGTTCCGATGCACGCATCGGCCGCGGCCGCCGCGGTAACGCTCGATCAGCTGCTGCAGCAGGTGAAGAACACCCGTGAGGCCGAAGCTCAGCAGAACGCGCAACGCCTCAAAGACTTCACCGCGAACCGCGCGCAGCAGGCAGCGGTGTTGGCCGAAGCGCAAAAGGCACAAGCGGCTGCAGACGCCCGCAGCAAGGCGTTGTCGACCGAGTTCGACAACAACGAGAAGGAAATCAACGAGGTCTCCACGTTGCTGAAGCAGCGCGAAGGTAACCTCGGGGAACTGTTCGGCGTGACGCGCCAGGTCGCCGGCGACACGGCCAACGTGATGGAACAGTCCATCATCAGCGCGCAGTTCCCTGAACGCGAAGAGTTCCTGCGCTCGCTCGCCAGCGCGAAGACGCTACCTTCTATTGCCGAGTTGGAACGCCTTTGGTTCGAAATGCAGCGTGAGATGACCGCCACCGGCGACGTCCAGCGCTTCGAGCATCCGGTCGTTCAGGCCGATGGTCAAACAGCCACTGCACCCGTTGTGCGAATCGGTCCGTTCACGATCATGTCGAACGGCAAGTTCTTGTCCTATCTGCCCTCGCTGAAGAGCCTGGCGGTGTTGACGCGCCAGCCGCCGCGGCAATTCCTGAATGCAGCTCAGGAACTGCAGGATGCAACGAGCGGCTTTGTGCGCTCGGTGGTCGACCCGGGTCGCGGCGTTCTGATCGCGCTGTATGGTGAGCGCCCCGATATCGGCGAGCGGATCGAACAGGGTGAGCAAGTCGGCTATGTAATCATCGCCGTCGGCCTGATCGGCTTCGCCTGCTTCCTCTACCAGTTCGTCTATCTGATCCGGATGCGAATCAAGGTCGCGGCGCAGCAGAAGGATCTCAACAATCCGAAGAACGACAATCCGCTCGGCCGCGTGCTGCTCGCATTCAAAGGCGATGCCTCACGGATCGAAGAAGACTACGAAATTGCCGAGTTGCGCATCTCCGAGGCGATCGTTGCCGAAATTCCGAAGATCGAGCGGTTCCAGGCGTTCCTGCGCCTCGCCGTCGCGGCCGGTCCGTTGCTCGGCCTGATCGGTACGGTTATCGGGATGATCCTGACGTTCCAGAGCATCACCGAGTCCGGCTCGAGCGACCCGAAACTGATGGCTCACGGTATCTCCCAGGCCATGATCGCGACGGTTCTCGGTCTCGGTATCGCCATCCCGTTGCTGTTCTGCAACGCGATGCTGAGTTCGATCTCGCGCCAGATCGAGTCGTTGCTCGACGGTCAGGCTTCCGGCTTGCTCGCCGAAATGATCGAGAAGCGAAATGCTCGATAGACTGCTGGCCCCCTACGCTGCGATTCAGAACCTTGTCGACGGCGGGGGGCCGTACGTTTTCATGATCTTCCTGTCCGGTGTCCTGATGTGGACGCTGGTAATCGAGCGGGCCTGGTTCTTCTGGAAGGTGCTGCCCGTCAGCGTGCAGAAGTCGATCGATCAGTGGAACAAGCGCAGCGATCACCTGTCGTGGTGTGCGCGCCAGATCCGCGAGGCGATGATCTCGAGACTGAGTTCGGAGATGACGGCAAACCTGCTGGTGTTGCGCGTACTGGTGCCGATGGCGCCGCTGCTCGGGCTGATCGGCACGGTAAGCGGAATGCTCGAGGTATTCGACTCGATGGCGCTGCGCGGTTCAGCGGACGCGCGGACGATGGCCGCCGGCGTTTCCCAAGCCATGCTCTGCACGTTGTCGGGTCTCGCCGTCAGCATCACCGGCCTGTATCCGGTGTACAAGTTCACCGACCTGGTGAAGCGGAAGTCCGAACTCGTTGCCGACCAACTGAGGTTCTAAGCGATGCGAACACGCCGACACGCCTCATCGTCACACGACGCAGCGGAACAGCACGGTATCGACCTTGCGCCGATGCTCGATTTCGTACTCAACCTGCTGATCTTCTTCATCATCATCGCCGTATTCGTAAAAGAGTCCGGTCTGATCGTGCAGCGACCTACCGGGGAACCTCCACCGCCGAATGCGGACAAAAGTATTGCGATCCAGATACTTCAGAACGGTGAGGTATGGATAGACGGCCGGGTGATCGACGCGGAAGCGGTGCGCGCCAACGTCGAACGATTGCATGCGGTTAACACGAAAGCCGGCGTGCTGATCATTGCCGATGAAAAAGCCCCGACCGGGCTGCTGGTTCAGGTCGTCGACCAGACCCATCTGGCCGGTGTGTATAACGTGACCTTCGCAACGGGAGAGTAAGTCAAAGTGGCAATCCGCAGTCACGCGCCAGACCAGGAAGATCACGGCATCGACCTTGCGCCGATGCTGGACTTCGTCCTGAATCTGCTGATTTTCTTCATCATTACAACGTCGTTCGTAAAACAGACGGGCGCGATGATCGACAAGCCGTTCGCAAACACGGCCGAGCACCGCGAATCCGGCAACCTCCTGATCGCCATCAAGCCCGATGGCGGGATCTGGATGGACCGCAAGCAGCTCGACTTGCGCGAATTGCGTCCCGCGATCGAAAAGCTGCACATCGAACGGCCGGACGACACCGTCGTGATCATCGCCGACAAAGTGGCGCCGGCGGGTCAAGTGGCCAAGGTGATGGACGAAGCACGCAAAGCCGGCATCAAAGACATTGCGATCTCGGCAGAAGTGAGTCCTTGAGAGCGAGGAGCCTACGATGAGTTACGCGATACGCCTTCCGGTCGCCTTCCTGCTCGGGTTGGCGTTTGCCACAGCCCTGTTCTGGGCCCTTTGGGTCGCAGTGAGTGGGCACGGCAGCTTCGGCGACCTCAAGCCGGCGGTGAAAATCGACTTCACGGCCCTGAAACACGACACCGAGACGGAGACCAAGCGCGAAAAGGTCGTTCAGCCGAAACCCGAAAAGATGCCCGAGATCCCACAGATCTCGCAGATGAGCGGCGGCATCGACAACGCCAACGTCAGCTCAGTGAACGTGTCGTTCGACACGTCGAATCTGGGCCACGGCATCTCGGTCGGTTCGGACCGCGACGTCATCCCGTTGGTGCGGATCAACCCTGAGTACCCGAACCGGGCGCGTGAACGCGGCATCGAGGGTTGGGTGCAGGTGCAGTTCACGATCACGCCGGCAGGGACGGTGGCGGATCAGAAGGTCGTCGACGCAGACCCGAAAGGATTGTTCGAGCGCGCTGCGCTCGATGCGATCGGTCGATGGAAATACAACCCGAAAGTCGTCGACGGGCGCGCGATGGAACGCCGCGGCGTGATGGTCGTATTGACGTTCAAGTTGGAGAAGTAGCGTGCGTCCTTCATTTGCACTCGCGGTTGGATTGGTGGTGCTCGGTTCGTTCAGCCTTGTCGCCCTGCAAGACTCGGCATTCGCGGCGGAGGAGAAAGGCGGCAAACGCGAAGCGCCGCCGATCGACGTCAGCACGGGCAAGAAGCTGAACGAAGCGATCGAAGCGCTGAACGCACAGAAGTACGCCGATGCCAACGCGATTCTGTCGAAGATGAACATGGAGAAGCTGAGCCCGTACGAACAGAGCCGGGTCTATCAGATCAAGGCTTCGATCGCCGGTGCGCAGCACGACTACGACGGCGTGCGCAAGAACATGCAGGGCGCCATCGCATCGGGCGGACTCAACGACGAAGAGATTCAGGAAGCGCGCTATCAGATCGCCCAGATGTACATCGCGCAGGAGAAGTGGCAGGAAGGCATCAATGCATTGAACGAGTGGTTCGCCACCGCTGTGAACCCGAACTCGACCGCCTACTACCTGCTGGCGGTCGCGTACTACCAGTTGAAGAAGCCCGACCAGGCGCTCGCCCCTGCTCAGAAAGCGGTCGACCTGTCGGAGACGCCGCGCGAAAGCTGGATACAGCTGCTGCTGGCGCTGCGGATCGAGAAGGAGCAGTACCAGGAAGCGATCCCGCTGCTGAAACAGCTCGTGATGGCCGATCCGTCGAAGAAGAACTACTGGGTTCAACTGTCCGCGGTGAACCGTCAGCTCGAGCGTTATGACGACTCGCTAGCGGTGCTCGAAATCGCGAACATGGCCGGACTGCTGACCACCGATTCCGATCTGCGCCCGCTGACCGACCTCGAAGCATTCGTGGGCATCCCGTATCGGGCCGCCAACAACCTCGAGAAGCTCATCGCCAAGGGTTCTATCAAGGGCGACGAAAAGGCGTACGAGCGTCTGGCCTTCTCCTGGATCGAGGCGCGCGATTACAAGAAGGCGGTCGCGCCGCTGATGAAGGCCGGTGAAATGCACAACAATGGCGACACCTACGTCCGTCTGGCCGAGGTGCAGCTGCAACGGCAGGAATGGGCCGGTGCGGCCGAGGCCCTGCAGAAGGCCCTCTCCAAAGGTGGTCTCAAGGACACCGGCAACACCCAGCTGTTGATGGGCATCGCCCTCTACAGCAACGAAAAACCAAAAGAAGCTCGTACCTGGTTCGAGAAGGCGGCCGCTCACGAGAAGCAGAGGACTCAGGCTCAAGCCTGGATAAAGCACATCGACGCCGGCGCCTCGTCCTAGTCAGAGCTCTGCGCACCACAGGGGAGCACATGCCACTCACGATCACATTCCAGCTGACCGATCGGGACCTCGTCCATTTGGGCGACGTCGTGAACAGGGCGAAGGCGAATGCCTCGTCGCTGGGCGAAGCGGACATCATCCGCGCCGCCCGGGAGT
>CAZLDA010000001.1:22101-24106 GCA_964557875.1 uncultured Pseudomonadales bacterium
ATTTCATCCGCGAACGACTCGATAAGCTCGATCTGCTGGTGAAGATGCTGGAAGACAAGGTCTGGGAATTGTCCGGTGGCGATCGCGCACGCATCACCAATGCCCTCGCCTATTTCGCCGACCCTCACGACATCATTCCCGACAACGTACCGGGTTTCGGCTTTCTAGATGACGCGGTTGTGATCGATCTGGCCTGCCAGGAACTGCGCCACGACATCGAGGCCTACCAGGACTTCTGCAAGTTCCGCGACGCCGAAGAGAAGCGCCGCGGCAAATCGGTCGACCCGTTGGTGCCCGATCAGTGGCTGCGCACGCGTCGCGCGCAACTGCACGACCGCATGCGTCGTCGACGGACCACTTTGTGGGAATCGCGTCTCGGCCGTTCCTTCTTCTGACCTGATTTTCTTCAAGAGGTCTTCGAGCGGCCTCTGTTCTTTTTCAAGCGGCATAGGTACTCACACGCATGCCGCTCCGCCATCAACTCTGTACAATGCGCTCCGCACGGGTGTGTAGCCGCGACCGTTCCGGGACTGTTCCGTCGCCGGAACGGCTCCTCACAAGTCCATAGCGCCACCCCTGTAAAGCTCCAACAAATAAGGAGAGGGGACGCAGATGACGACGTCACCCGAATTCTGGTCCATTGCCCTATACGTAGTCGCGACGCTCATTCTGTGCGGCATCATGATCGGTCTGTCCGCGTTGCTCGGCGGACAGAGCGGCGCGCGCGCACGCACTGACCCGTTCGAGTCCGGCGTAGTTTCCGCGTCGCCCGAGCGTTTGAGACTGTCTGCGAAGTTCTATCTGGTCGCAGTTTTCTTCGTGATTTTCGACGTGGAAGCGTTGTTCCTTTACGCTTGGGCAATCTCCGTTCGCGAATCCGGTTGGGCCGGGTTCGCCGAAGCGTTCACCTTCATCGCCATCCTCGTCGTCAGCCTTTTCTACCTCGCGCGCATCGGCGCGCTGGATTGGGCGCCGGAAGCGCGTCGACGCAGATCCGCATCGAAGCAGCAGGAAGGTTCGTCCGCCCCCCTCACGCAGCGAGCTTCATGAAATACACGTTCACGCGCATCGACCCGAACCGTCCCACAGGCGTATCGCCGCTGACGAAGGACTACACGCAGCCCTCGGCGGAAGTGTTCACCGAAGAGCAGGTCAAGCGGAGCGTGTTCACGACGAAGCTGCAGGATCTCGTGAACTGGGGTCGCAAGAACTCGATCTACCCGTTCAACTTCGGACTGTCGTGCTGCTACGTGGAAATGGCCACCGCATTCACGTCCGCGCACGACATCGCCCGATTCGGCTCCGAGATCATTCGTGCATCGCCGCGGCAGGCCGACCTCATGGTCATTGCCGGCACATGTTTCACGAAGATGGCACCCGTGGTGCAGCGTCTTTATGAACAGCTGCTCGAACCGAAGTGGGTGATATCCATGGGCGCATGCGCCAACTCCGGCGGCATGTACGACATCTACTCGGTGGTTCAAGGTGTCGACAAGTTTCTGCCGGTCGACGTCTACATTCCGGGTTGTCCGCCGCGGCCTGAAGCGTTTCTGCAGGGCCTGATGCTGTTGCAGGAGTCGATCGGCCACGAGCAGCGACCGCTGTCGTGGGTCGTGGGCGACCAGGGCATCTATCGACCGAACATGCCGGCACAACGCGACGTCAAGTTCATAGCGCGTCAGGCGCAGACCACTCTTCGCAGCCCGGATGCCGTGTGAGCGCGGTTGCAACCTCAGTAGTGCCGTCGCAGCCGGTTCTCCGCGATCTGTTCGAGCGCTTCGTTGACGCAGGTCTGGTCGCGCAGGAAACGGCCGATGGCGTAGCGACGGTATGGGTGCCAGCCGCCCGCCTACACGAAGTGCTTCGTCATCTGAAGAACGAGGTCTCACAGCCTTATCGGATGCTGTTCGATCTGACGGCTGTGGACGAGCGCGTTCGCCGACATCGCGAAGGTCTTCCTGCGGCCGATTTCACGGTGATCTATCACCTGCTGTCGATCGACCGC
>CAZLDA010000002.1:0-23988 GCA_964557875.1 uncultured Pseudomonadales bacterium
GACGACGTCGCGCGGCGCGAGTTCGGCGCGCGCATCGAACTTGGGCATGAAGCGCTCGCCATCAGGCAGGCGCAATATTCCGCCTTCGCCGCGCACCGCCTCGGTGATGAGGAACGACTTCGCGTGCGGGTGGAACAAGCAGGTCGGATGGAACTGATTGAACTCCATGTTCGCGACGCGACAGCCGGCGCGCCACGCCATGGCGATGCCGTCGCCGGTAGAGCCATCCGGGTTGCTGGTGTAGAGGTACACCTTGCTCGCCCCGCCCGTGGCCAGAATGACGAACGGTGCTTCGAACACCTCGACGTGGTCGGTTTTCTGGTTGTAGACGTAGGCGCCGACGCAGCGATTGTTCGCGGCACCGAGTTTGGCCGTGGTGATCAGGTCGATGGCCACGTGGTTCGTGAACATCTCGATGTTTGCGGCGGCGCGTGCCTCGCGTATCAGGTTCGATGAGACGGCGTGCCCGGTCGCGTCGGCGACATGCAACACGCGACGGAACGAATGACCCCCTTCCTGGGTCAGATGGAAGTCACTGCCATCACGATCGAACGCAACCCCCCAGCGAATGAGTTGAGCAATGGCCTCACGCGCATGACACACCACGTGCCATACGGTCTTCTCGCGACACAAACCCGCGCCGGCGTGCAGCGTGTCCTGCACGTGTTCGTATTCGCTGTCGATGGGGTCGGTGACGGCGGCGATTCCGCCCTGCGCCCAGTCGGTGGAACCGGAGTCGAGTTCGTCTTTGGAGAGAACCGCAATCTTCGCGTGAGGAGACAAATGCAACGCCGCAGCAAGCCCTGCAGCACCGCTGCCGATGATCAATACGTCGTGTCTGTTACGCTCTCCCACGCACTGCCGCTCGGATCGGGCGGGCTAGTATAAACCACGGTCTGACGGCAGAATATGCGACCCCCGCACTCCCAATCCCCATCGTTGCGTGGTCAGAGCATCGCTCGGTTGCCGTTCGACAACAGCAGGAACAGATCGTTTCGTGAGGAACCGTTAGGCGTGGCCAAGGATACGGACAAGGAACTCGTTCGACGGGTTCAGAAGGGAGACCGGCGCGCCTTTGATCTACTGTTCAGCCGCTATCAGCACAAGATCCACGGTCTCGTCAGTCGTTACGTTCGCGCGCACGATGAAATCGACGACGTCGTCCAGGAAGCGTTCATCAAAGCCTATCGCGCACTACCGCGCTTTCGCGGTGAGAGTGCGTTCTATACCTGGCTGTACCGCATCGCGATCAACACTGCGAAGAACTATCTCGTGGCGCGCAGTCGACGTCCGCCCGATGTCGATGTCGATGCGACGGATGCAGAACATCTCGACGGCAGCGATTCGCTTCGCGACAGCGAAAACCCTGAGAACAGTCTCACGCGCGATGAACTGGAGCAGGCGATCAACTCGGCCATCAGTCGATTGCCCGACGATCTGCGCAGTGCAGTAACACTTCGAGAATTCGATGGTCTAAGCTACGAACAAATTGCCGAGATCATGGACTGCCCCGTCGGAACGGTGCGTTCGCGAATATTCAGAGCTCGCGAAGCCATCGACGAACGGATACGTCCATTGGTTGGTTCCCGTTGAGGGGTTGGTTCGCGTTGAGGGGATTGGTTCGCGTTGAGGATCGGATCGCGTTGAGGAGGGTGGGTTCCAAGCATCATGTCTGAACAACTCAAAGAGTCACTGTCGGCCGTCATGGACGGTGAGGCAGACGAATTCGAAATTCGGCGTGTTCTGAACGAAGCGGAAAACGATGCCGAATTGCGCGGCGTTTGGGAACGTTACCACCTCGTTCGCAGCGTCATGCGCGGCGAAGGTCGTACGCGAAGCGCAGATCGTTTGAGCGCGCGGTTCTGGACCGAGATCGATGAAGCACCCGTCAGCAATGCGTCGGAGGTGACGGCTGACAAACCGCGTTCGATCTGGTCGACGTGGGGACAACGCGCCGCAGGCGTTGCTGTCGCTGCAGGAGTCGCGGCCGCTGTGGTCATCGGCTATCGCGGCAGTGAATCGGCAACGGCGCCGCCGGCACAAGTAGCAGTAGTAGCGCAGCCTCTAACGGGCGACCTGATCGCCCAGTTCGACGGCGAAATCGGTCGTCAGACGGTGCCCGCGGCACTCGATCTGCAGCGCGCGCACGCTTATATGTTGCACCACGCTCACCACGTTGCACTGAACAATCGAAGTGTCGTGCCCTTCGTGAAGGTTGCCGCGTTCGAATCGACGAAATGAGTTTCGTGCGTCTTCCGGTTCTTTCCCTGTCGGTCGCCATGAGCATCTTGCTTGCGGTCCCCGCGGCGGCCGCGGAGCGCACGCCCGCGCAGTGGCTCGACCTGATGAATCGCGGCTTTCTCGAGTCGAGCTACGACGGCGTCTTCAGCTACTTCAGCGGCGACGACCTTTCGACCCTGCGCGTAGTCCATACAGTGACCAAGGGCGTTCAGCGTGAACGGCTTGTGCATCTGAACGGGGCGCCGCGCGAAATCGTACGAACCGGCGACGAAGTCGAGTGCATCCTGCGGCCCGGTGACGAAATTCTCGCGCTCGAAAGCAGCATTCCCTCGGGGCCGTTTGCGCGCGCTTTCTCGCGCGCGTTCGAAGGCGTCTCTGACAACTACACACTGTCGCTGCACGGCACCGATCGGGTGGCCAATCGCGATGCGATTCGGCTGGCGGTGGTGCCGCGCGACACGCAGCGATATGGCTTCCGACTGTGGCTCGATCAGGAAACGGGCTTGCTGTTGCGGTCGGAGCTGGTCGACATGAAAGGCACGAAGCTGGAGATCTTTCAGTTCGCCACCCTGAAAGTCGGAGGGCCGATCGCCGAGCAGGACCTCGCACCGGAATCGGGTGCAGGCGCGCTAACGACTCATCTATCGCTCGACGCTGCAACGCCGACCGAGTCGCGCAAGACAAACTGGCACGCCGAGTGGGTTCCCGACGGTTTTACAATGGCGTCCTGGGACATACGGCGCACTCCCAGTTCGCTGAAGCCGGTCGACACGTTGATGTATTCCGATGGTCTAGCGGCATTCTCAGTCTTCATCGAAGACATGCCGGAGTCGGGGGCAAACGCACTGGTCTCGCGCAGTGGGGCGACCGTTGCGGTTTCCGAGGTGGTGGCGGGTGGTCCACAGGACGCGGTCAACCATCTCGTGACCGTTGTCGGAGAGATTCCGACCGATACTGCACAACGCATCGCGCAGTCGATCCGCTACGTCGCCCAATGACGCCCGTCACGGCGCGCGGCTCGACCTCCCCCCGCAGCGTAATCTTCACAGTTTGGGTTGCCGGTGCCGACGCGCCATACTGCGCGCCGCGGCGCGGTGCCACAAGACAGCTATGCTGGGCGTCGCCGGCGACGTCGTTGAACCAAGCGGGGCCGTCGCGGTCCGATGCGCGGTCCGGTCACTTCACTAAGGGAAAATCGAGAATTTCATGAATACCGTTCTTCTGGGGCGCCGCGTCAACGCTCTGCTGGGTGCAGCGGCGCTGGCGTGGGCCTTGTTGGGTGGCTCCACCGCGACAGCGAAGGAACTACCGGACTTCACCGGGCTGGTGGAGAAATACTCCCCGGCGGTCGTCAATGTCAGCACGACCCAGAAGGGCGACAGGCGCGGAGACGGAAGCGGCGGTAATCCCGACATGGACGAGTTCTTCAGGCGCTTCTTCGGCCCCGAGGGGCGCGGTCCTCAGGGTCCGGATGGCGGCGGTGGAGCGCCGTTCGGTCAGCGCCGATCGCTGGGTTCGGGATTCATCATTTCGGCGGAAGGCTATGTCCTCACCAATAATCACGTCGTCGAAGATGCGGACGAGATCATCGTACGCATGAACGATCGGCGTGAGCTCGTGGCGACGCTGGTCGGTTCCGATCCGCGCTCGGACCTCGCGCTTTTGAAGGTCAACGCGGCGAATCTGCCGGTCGTGAAACTCGGCCACTCGAACGCGTTGAAGCCGGGCGAATGGGTGCTGGCTATCGGCTCGCCGTTCGGCTTCGACTATTCAGTGACCGCCGGCATCATCAGCGCGATCGGCCGCAGTCTTCCGACCGAGAACAACGAAAACTACGTACCCTTCATTCAGACCGACGTGGCCATCAACCCGGGTAACTCCGGCGGACCGTTGTTCAACCTCGACGGCGAAGTGATCGGAATCAACTCGCAGATCTACACGCGATCGGGCGGCTTCATGGGCGTTTCGTTCGCAATTCCGGTGGATGTTGCGCTCGACGTCGTGGAGCAGTTGAAAGCGCACGGCAAGGTGTTGCGCGGCTGGCTGGGCGTGGTGATCCAGGAGGTCAATCGCGATCTTGCAGAGAGCTTTGGCCTCGACAAGCCGTCGGGCGCGCTCGTCGCACGTGTGATCGAAAACGGTCCCGCGGCCAAGGCGGGCCTGCACGAAGGTGACATCATCCTCGAGTTCAACGGCCAGCACGTCGATCTATCCTCGGATCTGCCGCACTTCGTCGGACGCGCGCATCCGGGCAGCGAAGCGCAGCTGGTGATCATGCGCGCCGGCAAACGCGAAACGCTCAACATTGTCGTTGGCGAACTCGCCGCGCTGGATGACGGCCAGGTCGCTGCAGCCGCGCCGGGTGCGGCTCCAGTGCCGTCGAGAATCGGCGTCGTGGTGGAAGCACTGAGCGATCCGATTCAACAACGCGCCGGTGTCGATCATGGCGTGCGCGTCGTCGAAGCGAGCGGACCGGCAGCGGAAGCCGGCATCCGCGAAGGCGATATCGTGACGCGCCTCAACAACCAGGAGATCGATTCACCCGCGACATTCTCGAAAGTGGTCGACTCGCTGACACCGGGACGCTCGGTACCGGTGCTGATCGTGCGCGGCACCGCGCCCACCTTCCTGGCGCTGCGCGTCCCTTCCGAATGATAGGCAGCAGAATGAGCTGAATAACCGCGCCGCGTCCTGTTCGGGCCGCGGCGCATGGTTCTCATCGTCCAGGAAGCAGGGTTTGCGCAGATGGGATACACTCCGCGCCGCCGCTAATACCCCGCAGCTCATTTACGTGTCGTCCATCGAGCACATTCGCAACTTTTCCATCATTGCCCACATCGACCACGGAAAATCGACCCTCGCCGATCGGTTGATTCAATTGTGTGGTGGACTGACCGAGCGCGAGATGGCGGAGCAGGTGCTCGACTCGATGGACATCGAGCGCGAGCGCGGCATCACGATCAAGGCCCAGAGCGTGACGCTCTATTACGACGCGCTCGACGGGCGTCGCTATCAGCTCAATTTCATCGATACACCCGGCCACGTCGACTTCAGCTACGAGGTGTCTCGCTCGCTGGCCGCGTGCGAAGGCGCGTTGCTCGTCGTCGATGCCGCGCAAGGCGTCGAAGCGCAATCGGTGGCCAACTGCTATACGGCGATCAACCAGGGTCTCGAAGTGATCCCGGTGCTGAACAAGATGGATCTACCGCAGGCGGAGCCCGAAAAGGTCGCGACCGAGATCGAAGAGATCATCGGCCTCGACGCGAGCCAGGCGTTGCGGGTCAGCGCGAAGACCGGCGCCGGCATTCCGGAACTGTTGGAGCAATTGGTCGCGAAGGTGCCACCGCCGCAGGGCGATCCCGATGCGCCGCTACAGGCACTGATCATCGACTCGTGGTTCGACAACTATCTCGGCGTCGTATCGCTGGTGCGCGTCATGCACGGCCGCATCGCCAAGGGCGACCGCATCGTCGTCAAATCGGTCGGCCGTACGCAGCTCGTCGACGGCGTTGGGTGTTTCAGCCCCAAACGGACCGATCGCGAATCGCTCGGCGCCGGTGAAGTCGGTTACGTCGTGGCGGGCATCAAGGAGATCAAAGGCGCGCCGGTGGGCGACACGATCGTGTCTTTGGCGCATCCCGACACGCCGCAACTACCGGGCTTCGCGAAAGCCAAGCCGCAGGTGTACGCAGGCTTGTTTCCGGTCAACGGTGAAGACTTCGAGGACTTTCGCGATGCGCTCAGCAAGCTGACGCTGAACGATGCATCGCTGTTTTACGAACCGGAGAGTTCCGACGCGCTTGGGTTCGGATTTCGGTGTGGATTTCTCGGCATGCTGCACATGGAGATCGTGCAGGAGCGCCTCGAACGCGAATACAACCTCGATCTGATCAGCTCGGCGCCGACGGTTGTGTACGAAGTGCTGACGCGCAGCAACGAGGTTCTGTCGGTGGACAACCCGTCGCGGCTGCCCGACGCCGGCCGCATCGCCGAAATGCGCGAACCCATCGTGTCGGCCAACATTCTGGTGCCGCAGGAATACCTCGGAAACGTGATCGGCCTTTGTACCGAGCGACGCGGCATACAGAAGTCGCTGCAGTTCTCCGCCAACCAGGTGTCCGTGCATTACGAAATGCCGATGAGCGAAGTGGTGATGGATTTCTTCGATCGTCTGAAGTCGGTCAGTCGCGGTTTTGCGTCGCTCGACTACAACTTCGAGCGTTTCGAAGCGGCCGATCTCGTGCGGCTCGACATTCTGATCAACGGCGATCGGGTCGATGCGCTCGCGATGATCGTGCACCGCGCGCACGCGCAACAACGCGGTCGTCAGTTGACCGAGAAGATGAAAGAACTGATTCCGCGCCAGATGTACGACGTGGCAATTCAGGCCGCTATCGGCGGCCAGATCATTGCTCGTACCACTGTGAAGGCGTTGCGCAAGAACGTGACGGCGAAGTGCTACGGCGGCGACGTTACGCGGAAGAAGAAACTGCTCGAGAAACAGAAGGCCGGTAAGAAACGTATGAAGCAGCTCGGGCGAGTGGAGATTCCTCAGGACGCATTTCTGGCCGCGCTGCGGGTCGATCGCTGATGGATCTCGATTTCCCTCTGATCCTGAGCTGGGCTGTCATCATCAGCGGTGTCATCTGGCTCGTTGACGTGGTGGCGCTGAAGCCGCGCCGGGTTCGCGCTGCCGAGGCCTACCGCACGGGCGCCGGCAAGAGTCAGAGCGAGGATGCCGCCGATCAGATCCTGAAGGAACCGCTGCTGATCGAATACGCACGGTCCTTCTTTCCCGTGCTGCTGCTCGTGCTGGTTCTTCGCAGCTTCCTATTCGAGCCGTATCAGATTCCGTCGGAGTCGATGGTGCCGACGCTCGAAATCGGCGACTTCATCCTCGTGAACAAGTACGCATACGGCATTCGTTTGCCGGTGCTCGGCACCAAAATCTTCGACGTCGGCGAGCCGCAGCACGGCGACGTGATGGTGTTCGTGCCGCCGCATGAGCCGCGATACTTCATCAAGCGGGTCATCGGTGTGCCGGGCGACCACGTGCGATATCAGGACAAGGTGCTATACATCAATGGAGAGCGCGTGCCGCAGGAATTCGTCGACCAGGTGATGGTCGACGGTCGGCCGTACATCCAGATCTACGACGAGCAGCTCGGCACTCATACCCATCGGATCTACAGGTATCCTGGGAGAACCGAGCGAGCGCAGGAATGGACAATCCCGGATGGACACTACTTCATGATGGGCGACAATCGCGATCGCAGTGACGATAGTCGTCGTTGGGGATTCGCCGCAGATGCCAAAATCGTCGGCAAAGCGGTAGCAGTGTGGATGCACAAGGAACCGGGTCTGCACTGGCCGACGTTCGAGCGCAACGGTTGGATCAACTAAAGGAGGGTTCGAGATGAAGTCGAAACAAGGCGGCGCATCGTTCCTGAGTTGGATCGTCATCGCGGCAATGGTCAGCGCCATCGGATTGATCGCGGCGCGCATTGCGCCGGCCTACGTCGACTATCGAACGATCACCACGTTGATCGAAGCCTTGCCCGCGGACAAAGTGCACCTCATGGCGAAGACCGAGATCTACGACGCCCTCAACAAGCGATTCCTGATCAACAACATTCGCGACCTCGATGTCACGAAAGTGATAACGATCGAGCGGAAGCGTGACGGCACCGCGCTGCTGCTCAACTACGAAGTGCGCCAACCATTGCTCTACAACATCTCCATCGTGGTGTCGTTCAACAGGCGCTTCGACTTCCAGTGATCGCCCCGACGGCTCATGCTCCTTAGAATCGCGCTCCCCTGTTGGTCGCTACGGTGGACTCGCCCGAACACATCGAACGCCGCCTCGGACATCGTTTCGCAGACCGGAACCTGCTGAGCCTTGCCCTGACGCACCGCAGCGCTGGCGACGCGAACAATGAACGACTCGAGTATCTCGGCGACGCAGCGCTCGGCTTCGTGATCGCCGAGTGGCTATGGCAGACCTTCCCCGACGCGAACGAGCATTCGTTGACGCTGATGCGCGCGAGCCTCGTAAAAAAGCCGTCGCTTGCGAACATCGCGCGTGAAATCGAGCTCGGTGAACACCTGCGCCTGGGGCTTGGCGAGCGCAAGAGCGGCGGTCACCATCGCGAATCGATACTGGCCGATACGCTTGAAGCGGTGATTGGCGCGGTGCTGGTGGATGCCGGATACGATGCGGCGCGCGGCGTCATCAGGACGTTGTTCGAGCGGCATGTAGAGAAGGTCGACGCGCAGATGGCGCGCGACGGAAAAACGCAACTGCAGGAGCGCGTGCAGGCGCGTCGCCTGCCGCCGCCGGAGTATCGGGTGTTGTCTCGATCGGGCGACGAACATCTGCCGGAATTTGTCGTCGAATGTCGTATCGCGGGTCTCAACGTCGTGACGCAGGGGCGCGGTGGAAGTCGAAGAGAGGCGGAACAAGTCGCGGCGCGTGTAGCGCTCGACCAACTGGAACGGTCCAATGACTGACGTGCAAGCGGATGTACAACGTTGCGGCTATGTTGCACTGGTGGGCCGGCCGAACGTCGGTAAATCGACGCTGCTGAATCATCTCGTCGGCCGCAAGCTCAGCATCACGTCGCGCAAACCACAAACGACACGGCACAACCTGCTGGGTGTCGACACGATCGGCGCCTCGCAGGCGATCTATGTCGACACGCCGGGCATCCACGACGGTGGCGGTCGCGCCGTCAATCGATACATGGTGCGCACCGCGACGTCGGCGTTGCACGATGTCGACATTGCGGTACTCGTGTTGGAACGCTTGCGTCTGGGTGACGACGACCGTCGCGTGGTCGATCTGGTGCGCGCGTCGCGCGGTCGCAAGATGTGTGTCGTCAACAAGATCGATCAGCTTGAGGATCGAACTGCGCTGCTGCCGCATCTGGCGAAGCTCGGCGAACTCGGTGTGTTCGAAGAGATCATTCCGGTCTCGGCGTTACTGGGTACCGGGCTCGATCGTCTCAAGCAGCAGGTGCTCGAGCGGCTTCCGGAAGGACCGCATCTGTTTCCGCCCGATCAGGTTACCGACCGTTCGGAGCGTTTCATCGCAAGCGAGATCGTGCGCGAGAAATTGATGCGCAGGTTGGGTGACGAACTCCCGCACCGGATCACGGTGGTCATCGAGAACTACGTGGTGAAACCACGCATCGTCGAGGTCGATGCCACCATACTGGTCGAGCGGGAAGGGCAGAAGGCGATCATCATCGGTCGTAATGGCGGGCTGCTGAAGTCGGTGGGACAGGAAGCGCGCATCGATATAGAGAAGCTGATCGAACGCAAAGTGATGTTGCGACTGTGGGTGAAGGTGAAGGCCGGATGGACGAACAACGAAGCCGGCTTCAAGCGCTTGGGATTCGACTGAGATGACTCGGCGCATCGTCGATGAACCCGCTTACGTGCTTCACGTGCGTGCATACCGGGAGACCAGCGCGATCATCGATCTGCTGACACTTCAACACGGGCGGGTCAGCGTGGTGGCGCGCGGTGTACGACGTGCGCGCGGCGGCCAACCGCATCCGTTTGGACGTCTGTCGGTCGGCTGCAGCGGTCGCGGTCAATTGCTCACGCTTGCTGGATACGACTCGATATCGCACCGGTGGCTCACAGGAGATGCGCTCTATGCGGGGCTGTACCTGAACGAATTGCTGTTGCGGTTGTTGCGTGATGACGACCCGCATCCGGTGTTGTTCGAAGGATACGAACACACGCTGGATCAGCTCACGGAGACCGCAGATGAAGCGACCCTGCGCGTCTTCGAGCGACTTCTGCTGAAGGAGTGCGGCTACGAAGTGACGTTCGGGTTCGATGCCGAATCCGGCGAACCCGTGCAGAGCGGCCGCAGCTACCGCTTCGTGCCCGATGTCGGCTTCCATGCCGTCGACGAGGCGGTGGACGATCGTCTCGTGTTCAGCGGTGCAACGCTGCACGCCATCGCGGCCAACGAGTATTCCGACGCTGCCGTACGCCGTTCCGCGAAACAGATCATGCGGCGCGCGCTTGCACCGCATCTCGGCGACCGGCCGATCGCGAGTCGCGCGCTTTACCGCCGGAACAATGCATCGTGAGCAAGCGGCAGGGTCCTCGCGTGATCGAACTCGAAATCGAGACACTGGGCGCCGACGGTTTCGGCGTGGCGCGATTCGAACGCCGTCCGGTACACGTGAAAGGCGCGCTACCGGGAGAAGTGGTCAGCGCGCGGGTGGTACGACGGCGCGGCGGCGACTGGTATGCGTTGCCGGAGGAATGGATCGTGAGAGCGGGAACGCGTGCGACGCCTGCGTGTGACGCGTTCATGCGCTGCGGTGGCTGCAGCATGCAGCACCTCACCGCCGGGGCGCAGCTCGCGTTGAAGCAGCGCTGGTTGCTCGATCAACTCGAGGCCGTCGGTGTCGAGGCGAAAGCAACGCTCGCGCCGGTGCGCGGACCGCTGTACTACTACCGCCGCCGCGCCCGTCTCGCGGTACGTTCGGTGCGCGACACCGGCGAACTGCTGGTGGGATTCCGCGAGAGCTTCGGCAACCGAGTTGCGCGCCTGCGTTCGTGTTGCGTGTTGAAGCAACCGTTCGCCGACGAATTGCCGGCACTCGCCGCCGTGATCGAAGGACTGGAGGCGCGCGAGTCGATTCCGCAGATCGAAGTTGCCGTTGGCGACGATGCTGCGGCCATGGTGCTGCGACACGTCGATCTGTTGAGCGCAACCGATCGCCGCGCGCTCGCGCGATATCAGGCGCGCACGCCGATCCGGGTGCTGTGTCAGCCCGATGGCTACGACAGCATCGTCGATCTCGATGGTGCACCGCCGCGCGAGCTCAGCTATCGCATCGACGCATTCGGCGTGGCGCTTTCATTTCATGCGGTCGACTTCATTCAGGTGAACGGTCCCATCAACTCGGATCTCGTCGAGTGTGCGATCGACTGGCTCGGTATCGAACACCGCGATCGGGTGCTCGATCTGTTCTGCGGTATCGGCAACTTCACGCTGCCGTTGGCGCGACGCGGCGCGACGGTGCTCGGACTGGAAGGGGCCGACGATCTGGTCCGGCGCGGTCGCGCGAATGCGCAGCGAAACGGCCTCGAACGGTCCGTTGGTTTCGAAACAGCCGACCTATACAAGCAGCCACTCGATCCAATCGTGAAAGCCGCGTTCGAAGACGTTCGCAAAGTGCTGCTGGATCCGCCTAGAACCGGTGCCGGAGCGATTCTGGCGCCGCTGGCAGAGTCGAAGGTCGAACGTATCGCCTATGTGTCGTGTCATCCGGTGAGTTTTGCGCGCGATGCGGCGGTGCTGCAGAGGTTCGGTTTCGCACTGTCGAAGGTTCGCGTATTCGATATGTTCCCTCACACCACCCACGTCGAGACGCTCGGAGTGTTCGAACGCTGATGGTCACGCTGAAGCACGACGAATCGCATTCCGCAGACGGCAGCTTCGATGGCTCGGCCTGGCTTGATCGCATCTGCGCCGCCGATGCGCGGCTCGATCGCGAACTACTGCAGCGTGCAATGACATTCGTGCAGCAGTACGACGGAAACGACGAGGGCATCGTCCGCAGCGGCGTCGAATTCGGCAACCTGATGGCCGAGCTGCGCATGGACGCGACATCGATTGCGGCAGGCATGGTGTACCGCTGCGTGCGCGGCGGTCACGCAACCACGGCGTTGCTGGAACGCGACGTGGATGCAGAGGTTGCACACCTCGTTGCAGAGGTCGAGCGCGTCGGCACGGTGAGCCTGCTCGAGCTGACGAATCCGCCGCTGCTCGCGCGCGAAGCGCGCGATCAGATCGACAACGTCCGCCGCATGCTCGTGGCGATGATCGACGACGTGCGCGTCGCGATCATCAAACTCGCCGAGCGGATCATCGTCTTGCGCAGCGCCAAGAGCGATTCCTCTTCGCGTCAGCAGCGCGTTTCGAAGGAGGTGCTGGAAGTGTTTGCACCACTGGCCAACCGTCTCGGCATCTGGCGGCTGAAGTGGGAACTCGAGGACCTCGCATTCCGATTCCAGAATCCGGATGAGTATCGGCGCATCGCCGCGCGTCTCGACGGCAAGCGCATCCATCGCGAAGAAGACGTGGCGAGCGTCGCCTCTGCGCTTGCAACCGCGTTGCAGCAGGAAGGGATCGTCGCCGACGTGCGCGGACGTGCGAAGCACATCTACAGCATCTGGCGAAAGATGGATGCGAAGAGCATCGACTTCGATAACGTCTACGACATCCGTGCGCTGCGCGTGATTGTGTCGTCGATTCGCGACTGCTATTCCGCGTTGGGGGTTATTCACACGCGCTGGCGCCACATTCCGCGCGAGTTCGACGACTACATCGCAAATCCGAAAGAGAACGGGTATCGGTCGATCCACACCGCCGTGGTCGGCCCGGATCAGCGCACCGTGGAGATCCAGATCCGCACCCGCGAGATGCATCGCGAAGCGGAACTCGGCGTGTGCGCGCACTGGGCGTACAAATCCGAGACCGGCAAAGTCGATGCGTTCTACACGGAGAAGCTGAGCTGGTTGCGCCAGGTCCTTGCGTGGCACGAAGAGGTGGGTGGTTTCGTATCGGTTGGCCGTGAATTGCGCTCGAACATCGAAGATGGACGCATCTACGTGTCCACGCCCGCTGGTCATGTATTGGATATGCCGGAGGGGTCGACGCCGGTCGACTTCGCGTATCGCGTGCACACCCAAATCGGCCAACGCTGTGTAGGCGCGTTGATCGATGGTCATGAGGCGCCGCTCAACACTCGACTCTCTACCGGGCAACGCGTCGAGATCGTCACTGACCATCACGCACAACCGAATCGCGATTGGCTGAACCAGAATCTTGGCTACGTGCGCACGGCGCGCGCACTTGCGAAGGTGCAAGCGTGGTTCCGTTCGCTTGATCGCGATCACAATGTGGCGGCAGGTCGCGCGATGCTCGAAACCGAGTTCGAACGTCTCGCGATGCCCTTCGATCTGTCGAAACTCGCAGTGCGAAGAGGCTACGTCGATGTCGATTCGTTATGCCTGGCGGTGGCCGTGGGCGAACGCCAGTTGCTCGACGTCGTTGCCGTGTACAACGACGTTGCCTTGCCGGGCATCACGCGTATCGACATTCAAAGCGCCGACCGCGCCGGTATGTTGCACGACATCACGGCGGTGTTGGCGGAGCAGGGCATCTCAATGGTGTCGATTCAGGCCACCTCCGATGCGAAAGCGAATACTGCTACCATCCAATTGGGGGTGGAGGTTCGCGATCTGCTCGGTCTGGCCACGCTGCTCGATCGGATTCGTCGCGTGAGTGGCGTCGCACGAGTGCAACGTCGAATCGAAGCATGAACTAACCGTGCGCCGCGCTCGAGGCCACGGCAGCCAAAGGAGTTTCCGATGCGTTTGATCCTGTTGGGACCGCCGGGTGCAGGCAAAGGTACGCAGGCCCAGTACATCTGCGACGCTTACGGCATACCGCAGATCTCTACTGGCGACATGCTGCGTGCAGCGGTAAAAGCCGGTACGCCGTTGGGTCGACAGGTAAAGAAGGTGATGGACAGCGGAGCGCTCGTCTCCGACGACATCATCATCGCGTTGGTACAGGAGCGCATTCAGCAACCCGACGCTGCGAACGGATTTCTGCTCGACGGATTCCCGAGAACGATCGTGCAAGCGCAGGCACTCATCGATGCCGGTGTTGCTCTCGACGGTGTGCTCGAGATCGCCGTAGCGCCTGAAGAAATCGTAAAACGTCTCAGTGGAAGACGTGTTCACGAGAAATCCGGTCGTGTGTATCACGTCATCTTCAACCCGCCCAAAGTCGACAATCGTGACGACGAAACGGGCGACGTGCTCGTGCAGCGCAAGGACGACGAGGAAGCGACGGTTCGGGAGCGGTTGCAGGTGTATCACCGCCAGACGTTTCCGTTAGTCGATTTCTACAGCAAATTGGCTGCGAAAAAGCGCGTTCACTACGCGAAGGTCGAAGGCATCGGCAGCGTCGACGACATCAGAGAGGCGGTGTTGTCGAAGTTGAAGAGCTTCGAATCGTGATCAACTCGTGATCAACAGCGCGTGTTGTGTTCACTTCTGATCACACTCACGCGTCTCTTCTCCTCGCAAAAGCTTTCACGAAGGGGTGGAATTTAGTTTCATTTCACCTATTATCTCCACCGCGCGTCCTAAGACGTTGTATGTCTTGAGACGTTTGGTTGAGTCAACAATGCCGAGGAGATGAGTAAATGGCGAAAGCTAAAGCAAAGAAGAAAGCAGCACCGAAGAAGAAGGCTGCTAAGAAGAAAGTAGCGAAGCGGAAAGTCGCTAAGAAGAAGGCTCCGAGTCGTCGCATGGCGGCAGCTCGTAAGAAGCCAGCGAAGAAAGCCGCTGCAAAGAAGAAGAAAGCCGCTCCGAAGAAAAAAGCTGCAAAGAAAAAGGCAGCTAAGCGGAAAGTAGCCAAGAAGAAGTAGTAAGAAGAAGCAGTAGTCGATGAGTGCGAAAGCACTCACCGATTGAAAATTTGGGGCGAGATCAGCGGGGTTGTTAACCCAGCGTCTCGCCCCGATTCATTTTGGATTCCGCGATTCTCTAAGCCAGCAATCCGGTCAACGGCAGAATCGAAACCGATTCACCCTTCGCAAGATCACCACTCACGCGCGGTACTTCGATCAGGCAATTTGCGCCTCGAAAGCTCCCGATCCTGTTCGAACTCTGATCTGACGTCGGCGCAACGAAGATGCCGTTGGCGTCGATCGAATACGCGCCTCGTTGATACTCGACACGACCCGGTTCGTGCGCGATGTCGCAATTCAGCGTTGCATCCACTCGCAGCGGCGGCTCGTGTGAAACGCCAGAGAGTGTCGAGAGGATCGGCTTCACCAGCATCAAAAACGTCACGATGGTCGACACCGGATTGCCGGGCAGACCGAAGAAATGAGACGCGCCGATGCGACCATATGCGAGCGGCTTGCCCGGTTTGATTGCGATCTTCCAGAACTCGATGCGTCCGAGTCGTTCGACGATATCGCGCACGTAATCCGCGTCGCCGACGGAGACGCCACCCGACGTCATCACCACGTCGTGTTGCATTGCAGCGGTGTGTAACGTCGCCTCGATGATCTTCGGATCGTCGGGAAGGATGCCGAGGTCTTGGATCTCTACAGACGTTCCGCGCAGGAGCTGCTGCAGAACGAAACGGTTGGCGTCGTAGATCTGCCCCGGGCCCAGCTCATCGCCGGCGCTGCGCAACTCGTCACCGGTCGAGAACAGCGCAAGGCGCACCCGTGGGCGAACACGAACTTTCGTCAGTCCGCAGGCGGTCAGCCAGGCGAGATCGAATGGGCCAAGTCGCAAACCCGCTTCCGCGAGAACTGCGCCGTTCGCAATGTCGTGCCCCGGAGGACGCACGTGGGTACGCATGACCGGCCGCGACTGCAGCACGATGTTGGCGTCGTCGCGGCGAACGTCTTCCTGGATCACGACCGTGTCGCACCGCGGCGGCATTACCGCACCGGTGAAGATGCGAACGGCGTGATCCACGCGCGCCACGTCGGCAAACGGAGTTCCTGCACGGCTCTCGCCCTGAACGTTCAGGCGATACGGCGGCTCGCCGCGGAAGACGGGGTCGTCGCTGCAGATGGCGTAACCGTCCATCGCAGAGGCAAAGAACGGCGGTACGTCCATCGGTGCAACGATTGTCTCGGCGACAACACGACCCGCGGCATCGGCCAAGGCTACGATCTCGGCGGGTCCCTCGATCGGCGATACGATCGAACGCAGCAGCGTCAGAGCTTCGTCGAGTCCGAGAAACTGGCGCGTGTTCAATTTAGAATTCCGCAAATGAATCGTGAATCGCATCATGGTCGCGAAGCGGGCCGGGCCAATCAAGCGCCGACGTTGTTGGCGATCGAGACGTCTACCGTTGCTTGCTCCATCGCGTTGTCGGTTCGCGGCCAGCTGCATGAAGATCACCGCATCGCGCCGCGTCAGCACAACGCTCTGGTGCTGCCGATGATCGATGCGCTGCTGCGAGCGCACGATGTCGAAAAACGATCTCTCGACGCGATCGCGTTTGGCCGTGGCCCGGGTTCGTTCACGGGCGTGCGTATCGCCGCGAGCATTGCACAGGGGGTCAGTCTCGGATTGTCCGTTCCGGTCATTCCGGTTTCGTCGTTGGCGGCATTGGCGCAGACCGCGCTCACTGCACAAGGCGATGTGGAGCGCGTGCTTGCAACGATCCGGTCGCGCCCCGACGAAATTTACTACGCGACGTACGCGCGCGACGGCGCACGCGCGGTGCTTCGCGACGAAGAGCGTATTGCCACGGCATCCGAGCGTTCATTGCCGGATGGTGTCGACGCATCGTACCGGGCGGTCGGCGACGGCGTGTCGCACTATGCCGACGCGCTCGCATTAGCAGGGTGTGCGGTGGAAGAAGCGTTGTTGCCGTCGGCGCGCGGTGTGTTGCAACTCGCGTTGCATGCATTCGCGAACGGCGATGTCGTCGAAACGACAGCCGCGCTGCCGGTGTACCTGCAAGGCACGCGACCGTGGCGCAAACTCGCCGAATGAGCGCCGCTGTCTATACTTGCTGCCATGACCGGTCATCTCTGTGCCGTTAGATGAGCAGCACGACGAATCTCGTTTCGGGAACGTCGAGCGACCTCGTATCCCGGTGGTTTCCGAAGTCTCCGCGCTCGTCAGAAGCGCCGGACCCGCGCGACAGGCCCGACGTGCGGCCGAGTCGAATCGGCGGCGCTCCCCTGTCAGGTACACACGCGGTAACCGCTTATCAACGTACCGCGGCGCTCGACGCGGTTGCAGCGCTGACATCGCGGGTCGACGAACTCGCCTGACTCTGAAAAGGGTCGCGGCAAGAGCTGCGGGATGAATCCTGTCGCTAGCGACGCCTACCGACTCGTGCGCACCAACGGCCGTCTCGAGTTGCGTGGAGGTGATGACGAACGCGGCGTATGTCTTCGCATCGATGATCTGCAACGGCGCGTTCGGCAAGGACGCCAGCTTGCACTGGCAAAAGCGTGTGGGGTCCGTCCCGGTCTGCGCGTTCTGGATGGAATGGCGGGACTGGGTCTCGATGGAATGACGCTGGCGATGCTCGGTTGTGAGGTGCTCATGGTGGAGCGAAACGCACTGCTCGCCGAACTGCTCGCCGACGCTGTGGACTTCATCCGCAACAGCATCGACATTGCGGGTGCTGTATCGCTTCGCCCGGCAGACGTACGCGACGTGCTTTCGGAGGCGCAGGCGTTCGACGCGATCTATCTCGATCCGATGTTCCCCGCGCGCGACAAACAGGCGTTGCCGCGCAAGTCGGCGCAGATGCTTGGCGATTTGCTTGGTGCGGCGGACGATGCGCTGCCGTCGATCGTGGCCGATTCGATACCGCTCGCACGCCGCGTGGTGGTAAAGCGGCGCCTGCACGATGCCGTTGTGGGCCGACCTGACTGGGAGATTCTCGGACGCAGCGTGCGGTTCGATGTTTACAGAGGCACCTCGGGGGCCGCAGCGGCTTGAGCAGGTGGCTCTCGCTGCGGTTGCGCGCGCAACACCGCCAATCTGAATTCCGCCGGCAACACCACGCTCGATGCGCGAGTCACTTCGCCGATGACGTCGGCGTAGGCGAGCTTCCCGTCCGGGTCGACGCTCACGGAGCCGCGAGCGATGAGCGTTTCGACGAAGTTATGGAACAGACGCGCATCGAAGAACTCCGGTGCGTTCAACCCATACAGGCGCGACACGCGTCGCGCCAATGCAATGCAGTCGGATTCCAGCGTGCGGCGGTCGATGCGGTTCTGCCCCGCCTGCTGCAGCAGACCGACTGCGATGAAGAAGCGTTCGAGCATCTGCATCACGATCTGCGCGAGCAGCATCAGGCGATAGCTCTCGTTCGATTCGACCGGCGGTGGGCCGACTTCTTCGGCTGACCGATGGATGAGACCTTGCGCTTCAAGATGATCGAGCCAGTGAGTCACGTCGACGTCGAGATCCTGAGAGTCGAGATACAGCTCGCTCTGCAGATACGGATACACCGCGGCCACCATCTGGCGTAGCTGACCGAGACGAATCCGACGCCGTCGATTGACGAGCAGACACGCGATCAGTGACGGCAGCGCGAACGCGTGGCTGGCGTTGTTGCGGTACCAGGTCATCAGTACGGAGCGCGCCGCGTCGTGGCCGAGCACATCGCCGAACGGGTGCGACTCGCGCACGACCATGCCGAGCTTCTCTGCGTGTTCGACCATTTGTCGGCCAGACATGTCGGTGACGGAGATGTCGGAGAACGGCGTGTTGGCGCGCAAGAGCGCCGCGAGGCAGTCTAGCTGTTCCACCAGTAACGACTCATCGATCGTCTGCTTCGGTGTGCTCAAGGTAACGAGCGCGATCAGGTTGATCGGGTTGACGTTGGCACACGCGTTGATGCGGTTGAGCAGTTCCACCCCCAAGTCGCGCGCCATCTGCGATCCGGTGGCTTGCGTGTGTGCGAGGAAATCGGTCAGCGGGAGCGGATTTCCAAACGTGACATGCACGCGACCAAACGCTTCTCGGATCAGGCGCAGGCTGCGCAGCACGTCCAGGATCGATTCGCGTTCTTTGGTGCCGCCGCGCAGTTCATCGAGATAGCTCGATGCTTCGATCAGCTTTTCGTATCCGATGTTCACGGGTACGAACACGATCGGGTGCGGCACGCCGCGCACGTGTGTCGTAATGGTCATGTTCAGTAGCCCCGTACGTGGAGGTAGCAGACGCCCCGTGCGCGAACGACCCCCTTCGATGAAGTACTCCGACGGTGAGCCGCGGCGGAACAACTGGTACACGTACTCGGAGAACACGGCGGAGTAGAGCCGGTCGTCGCCGAAACTGCGCCGCATGAAAAACGCGCCGCCACGGCGCAACAGCGGGCCGACTAACGGCATGTCGAGGTTATCGCCCGCGGCCACGTGCGGAATCATCAGACCCTGGCTGTAGAGCAGGTACGACAACACCAGATAGTCGACGTGGCTGCGGTGGCAGGGCACGTATACGAGCGTCGACGTCTCGGCCAACAGTTTTATTCGTTCGACACCGCGCGGATCGATGCCGTCGTAGATCCGGTTCCAGAACCACGTGAGCACGCGTTGCAAGAGCCGGATGGTGATGTACGACATGTCGGAGACCATCGCGCGCGCGTAGCGACGCGCACGATAGGTCACGCGCGCCTCCGACGCTTTGCCTTTCGCGGCTTCCGCAGCGATTGCCGCGCGCACATTGCGGCTGCCGACGAGCTGATTGATCAATGTGCGGCGATGTGAAAGATCCGGGCCGAGCAGGGCGGTGCGCTGCTTCTTGAACTGCACGCGCACTAGCCGCGCCATTCGACGCACCAGGCGGCTGTCGCTGATCTGCGGCTCCGCCACTTCGCGCAGGGCAATTGGCGCGCCGAACTGCACGGTGATGTCGCGGCGGTTGAACAGAATGGTCACCAATCGCCTGAATCGCGACGTCGCGGTCCAGTCTTCTGAAAGCAGCACACGAATGACCGAGCGCTCCTTGTTCGGCGCGCGACTCCAGAACACCGACACCGGCACCAGGCTGATGTCGGCTTTGCGCGTGTCGCGGAAGTAGCGCTGCAGGCGCAGCATTCGCTTCGAATACGTACGCATCAGATTGCGCCGTATCAGAAAGCCGCTCGGCCGATTCAGAAAGAAGAAGCGATGGCGTTCAGGTATGCCTTGATCGGTGAGCGCGGCTCGCGGCCGCGGCAGGTTGTTCGCTTCCGTCACGATGTCGAGCATCACGAGATCGGTAAGCGAGCGGTTGTTCAGCACGTAGACGACACGCTGGTGCGGCGGCAGCGTTTCCGTACCAAGCGCGCTCGGTTCCGTGCTCCACAACAGCAGTCGCCGTACGAGGGAGAACGACAGATTCTTCAGACGGTCGAGCATGCGCCGGCCGGACGGGTGGTGCGGTTACTGTTTGCGGCCGTCGTAGATGGTGTCAAGTGGCGGTAGCGGCTCCGAATGGCTCTTCTGGTCTTCGGAGTTGATCTTGAGTTCCCAGACCTTCTCGTATTTGCGGTTGGTCACTTCGGTGACTTCGTCGGCGTTGCGCAGTACCGACGGGCGCAGGAACACGAGCAGGCTCTTCTTCGTGTGTTGTGTCTGAACGTTCTGGAACAGTTTGCCGAGTAACGGAATGTCGCCGAGCAGCGGCACCTTCTTCTTGGTGTCCTGGATGTCGTCTTCGATCAATCCCCCCAACACGATCGTTTCCTTGTCTTCGGCGAGCACGGTGGTCTGGATCTCGCGCTTGTTCGTTACGACATCGGACAAGGTATCGGTCGACACAGCGGCCAACGACGACAACACCAGGTTGGAGACTTCCTGTTTGACGTCGAGACGCACGGCAGTGCCGTCGTGAATGTGCGGCGTTACCGTTAGCGTGATGCCGACATCTTTGCGCTGAATCGTCGTGAACGGATTGTCGGCGCCGTTCGCATTTGTCGTGAACGTGCCGGTACGGAACGGTACTTCCTGCCCAACGAGAATTTTCGCTTCCTTGTTGTCGAGGGTCAGGATGCTCGGCGTCGACAGCAGGTTGGCATTCGTGCTGGTGGCAATGGCCTGCAGCACGGCCGCGAATGAAAACCCATTGGAGCTTATCCGCGCGACGGCGATGCCGGGGGAGGTTAGCGCACTTGCGGCAGCGATCGGCACAACCGGGATCGGATTGCCGCTCGAGTCCGTGGTGCCGGAAAGCGCCTTGATCAGCGCCGCGATCGATGGGCTCAACGCGGTGCTGATCAACGGCACCGAGTCGCCGCTCCGGTCCACGCCTGCGAAGTCGACGCCCCAGTTCAGTGAGTTGTCGAGCGAAATTTCGACGATTGCCGCCTCGATGAGCACCTGCGTACGCCGCACGTCGAGGTTGTGGATGATTTCCATGATCTCGCTCATCTCGGTCGGATCGGCGCGCACGATGACGGCGTTCGTGCTTTCGTCCGCCTGGATGTTCAATTTCGTCTGCGAACCCGCCGCGACAACCGCTCCGCCGGTACCACCACCCTGGCCGCCGCCACTGCTGCTGCCGGCGTTGGCACCACCCGCAACCAGTGCACGCAGAATTTCGGCAACATTCTTCGCGTCGGCATGCGCGAGATAGAAGACTTGTGTCGCGCCGGATTCGCTGGCCGGCTGGTCGAGTTCGCTGATCAGTCTCTGAATTTCGGCGAGAGGCCGCGTCTTGCCGCGCAGCACCAGGCTGTTGTTGCGCTCGTTCGCGATGACCTGAATGCTCTGGGGACCTTTAGCCGACGAGCCGAGTTGCTCGGGCGCGAGCTTCTGCAACAACTCCACGATGTTGCCGACCCACGCGTCCTTCAGCGGCACCACGACTACGCGCTCGTCGCCGGGCACGTCGATCTTTTCGATGAGCTTCATCAGGCGCACGACGTTTTCGGCGTGGTCGCTGATGATGACGACGTTCGGGTTCGAGATGGCGGAAATGTTGCCGTACTGCGGAATCATCGGCCGCAATGTTTTGACCAGTTCGTTCGAGTCGACGTATTGCGCCGCGATCACGCGAGTGACCAGTTCCTCACCAGCGATCTCTTTCGCTTCGTCCATTGGACTGCCGCTCTGCTTGGCGAGCGTCTGCTGCTGAACGCGAACGACGCCGCTCGTCTCGATGGCAGCGAAGCCGTGCACGCGCAGCACAGAAAGGAACAGTTCGTAGACGTCGTGCTCGTTCAGACTGGCGTTGGAAATGACGGTGACTTTGCCTTTCACGCGCGGATCGACGACGAAGGTCTTGCCGGTAATCGCGGCGATCTGTGAGACGAATTCGTTGATATCGGCGTTCTTGAGGTTGATCTTCCAGGTCTGTTCCTGCGCGAGGCCATTGCCCGCAACCATCAACATGACGGACGCCAGCAGGACGCGCAGGAATCCGCATGAAAGAGGTGCTCGAGCTGCCTGCATCGTTGGTTCTACTTCAGTGAGGTGGTAACGAAGAATCGGCGCGCGCCACGTTGCACTTCGAGTCGCGCCGATCCCTGGGCCACTATGTTGTCGATCTCGGCCTGGTCGGATTGAATGTCGCCGACCGGGCGTCCATTCACCGACAGTACCACGTCGCCTGCCTGAAGGCCGGTCTGCGCCAGATAGGGCGAACCGGCCAGGTTGTCCACGCGATAACCTTGTGCGCCGGAAGAGGAAACCGGCGCAACACCGAGCGAACTCAGCGTGCCGGCCGGATCCTGTTGCAGACGATCGCGATAACCCTGAACGACCGTGCTCAGGTTGTTGGAGGTCGCTGCCCCTTCGGTGGACGGGGGTGGTTCCGGCGGCGCTTCTGAATTGTCGTAACTCGTGTCGGGCGGTGCTTCGTTTAGGACGTTTTCGGTGCCTTCCATCGCGTCGGGGAGCAGGGCAGGTTCGTCGTGAGAATTTGCAGTGAGCATCGACGGCTCGTCGCTGAAGCGCAGCGTTTCGAACACGTTGCCGCGGCGCATTACGATCCTATCCGCGTGCACCTCGGTCAGCGTCGCGTTGCCCGGCATTTTTCCGCCGACGAGAAACAGTTCTCCCGGCCGACCCTGCTCCGCGATGATCGCCGCCGATTCCTCTGGAACCTCAGCCTGGAAGACCCCTTCGAGCGTGAGGCGAAGGTGGGTCTCCGGCGCGTTATACACGGCGGGCGCGTTGCCTTCGACGCTGGCTTTACCGAAGAGATTGCGGGCGATGATGTCGGCGACACTCAACGAGGGTTTGACAGCTGCACGTCCCGCCGCTGCTTTATCGTCCGTCAAGGTGGCTGGCGCAGGCCCGGAAACGAGATACCAACCTGCCGTCGCCAAAGTGTATGCGATGCCGATGATGACAAGGATCTTGGCGGGCTCGACAAGGCGGTTGGCCAGTCGTTCCGCGGCACGTCCGGCATCAACTAGTCGGGGGGCGGAGCTAAGCACGGCAGGGGAACTCGTGGTGGGCCGGGATTCTAGAATAGTTTCTCACCCACCTCCAGAACGACGGCGTGATCGGGCTCACCACCAGGCCACGGTTCGCCGAGCATTTTCGTGAACTGCTTCGTGATTCCGACCGTTGCCATCCCATCCTGAGCGACCTTCGCCAACATGAGCGGCATCTTATCGTCCACTTGATACACAGATATTTCCGGTTGCGATGACGATGAGTCGATGAATCCGACCAACGGCGGAAGCGTGACGCGGTGCTCGCGTCCCGACAGACGATACGAAACATCGCCGCCCGACCACTTCAGTTCGCCTCGCACATTCGGCAGCCGAGCACCGTAGGCGGCAGTCAGATCGAGATGTTCGACGGTGATCGAGCCGGGAATTCGAAGGTCATATCGGGACAGCATTTCGTTCAGCAGCGCGGTGTCGAGCTTACCGTCGAGAGCAGCATGCGCCGTGCGAAACGACGCCGTCGTGCGTCCTCCGAGATCGACGTGGTCGCCGGTCACGTTGACGTCGAAACCGAGGTCGCCGTTCAACAATGCGCTCGGCGCAAACGACCAGCTGATGCGTCCCAACGATGCGCCGGCGACGCCGAGATCGCCGTATCCCCGCCACAACGTTCCGGTTGGACTCGCCACGGTGATCTGCGGCGTGTCGCGCAGCGCGAGACGGATGAGCGACGCCGGGGCGAATACACCAACACACACTATAAAGGTGGCAATACCGATCAGAACGAGCCGCCGGGTCCGCAGCATCAGTTCGTCAAC
>CAZLDA010000003.1:0-9109 GCA_964557875.1 uncultured Pseudomonadales bacterium
GGGTGGCCGCCGCGGTGATCCTCGGCTTCGTGATCGCCATCCCGGGCGCGGCGAAGCAGACCCCCCGGTGGCCGAACTGATGCTGCGTAGCTTCGCCAACAACGCGCTGCAGCCGGTGCGTGCTGCCGAAACGTTTGCGCGCTCGCTACCGGGAATGGCCAAAGCGATGTCGAGCCTTGCCGATAGGCCGATGCAGCCGCCGGCGCCGATTCCGCGCACGCGTTTCAACAAGACCATCACTGCGCACCGAGTGATCGGGTTTTGCCGTTTCAGCCTCGACGACATCCGCGCCATGCGCAAAAGCGTCAAAGGTGCAACGGTTAACGATACCGTCGTCAGCCTGTGTGGCGGTGCGTTGCGTAAGTACCTCGCCGCGAAGCTGGAGTTGCCTGCGGAATCACTAGTTGCGATGGCGCCGGTCAGCGTACGTGGCGCCGACGAGAAAGGCGCGATGGGTAACCGTGTTTCGGGAATGATGATTTCGACAGGCAGCCACATCGAGGATCCGCGCGAACGGCTTGCACACGTGCAGCGCAGTTCCGCGCAATCGAAGGCGCTGACCAATGCCATTGGGGCGCGCCAGATGACCGATGCAATGCGCTTCATCCCCGGATCGCTCATGGTGATGGGCACGCGCTTCGCGAGCCAGATGGGCATCGCGAACGTGCAGAACCCGGTCTACAACTGCACGATCACGAACGTGCCGGGGCCGCAGGTACCGTTGTATTCGATGGGAGCGAAGCTGCTTACCACGATCGGCTTCGGGCCGCTCACGGACGGAGTAGGGCTGATGTTCCCTGTCGGCAGCTATTGCGGCGAGTTCATGGTGTCGTTCACGGCGTGCCGCGAAATGCTGCCCGACCCGGATTTCATGGAGCAATGCATCCGCGACACGTTTGCGCAGATGCGATCGACGTTGATTTAGCGATCCGAAAGGGAGAACGCGGCGCGACCGGGTCGCGCCGAAGGTTCACCACTGCTTGCCGATGCCGCCGCGATGTCCGAAGAACGCCGCCGGCCAGTTGCGGCCTGTGATCATCGCCTTGTCGACGTCTTCTTCCGTGGCGAGTCCATCGTCGACGATCTGCTTCGCTTCGCGATAGGCGGCCGCAAACACGCGATTCAGAATGAATCCGTAGGTTCCAGGTGCGTCCTTGACCATCGACACGCTGCGGCCGGCTTTTTCGGCGACACCACGCGCGGTATCGATCGTGGTCTGGCTCGTTTGCGGCGTGTAGATCACCTCGCACATCCGCATCACCGGCACGGGGTTCGAGAAGTGCATGCCGACACACAGTGGCTGACGCTTCGCCGGCAACGCTTTCACGATGTTCGAGATGGGAAAACCTGAAGTGTTCGACGCCCGTATCGCCTCGCTCTTGATGATCGAGTCGAGTTCGCCGAACACGCGCTGCTTCAGGTCGAGCTTCTCCGGCACCGCTTCGATGATGAGATCGCAGTTGCGCAGATCTTCGAGCTTCAGCGTGTAGTCGATGCGCTCGATGGCGGCCAACGCCAGGTCGAAGCCGAGCTTGCCACGTTCCACGGAACGTTTGAGGCTCCATTTTCGATCGACGACCTCTGCGCGCGTCTCGTCGAGAATCTGTTGTGTGAGGTCGCGGATGGTCACGCGATAGCCGGCGAGCGCAAGCACCTGCGCGATGCCGCCGCCCATCACACCGCCTCCGACGACACCGACGCGTTGTACCGCATTCAGTTCCATGTGGTTGTCCCCTTCGAATGGTTGTGGGGCAAGCATAGCCGCGACATCGACGCCCGAGCGATGAGATTTGGGTATCATCGCGACCGGGTCAAAGGGGAGACGACCATGCAGGAAACCAGTCGCGCGACCATGCTCGATCTGCTCGATCGACAGCGCGCCGATTACCTGAAGCAAGGCGAAGTCGCTGCATCAACGCGTATAGACCGGCTTGATCGCGCCATCGCGTTGTTGGTGGATCATCAACAGCGGCTGGTCGATGCGCTTTGCGCCGATTTCGGGCATCGTTCGAAGCACCAATCGCTGTTCACCGACATCGCCGCTTCGATCGGACCGTTGAAACACGCGAAGAAGCACCTTGCCGACTGGATGAAGCCGGAGAAGCGCAAGGTCGATTTCCCGATGAATCTGCTCGGCGCGAAAGCGCGCGTCGAGTATCAGCCGCTCGGCGTGGTGGGCGTGATCAGCCCCTGGAATTTCCCTGTGAATCTGACGTTCACGCCGCTTGCGGGCATTCTCGCTGCGGGCAACCGCTGCATCATCAAACCGTCGGAATACACGCCTGCCACGTCGCAGGCGATGGCGGAACTGATCGCCGCCGCGTTCGACGAACTCGAGATTTCCGTGGTGGTAGGCGGTCCGCAGACCGGTGCCGATTTTGCCGGTTTGCCGTTCGATCATCTGTTGTTTACCGGTGCTACGTCGGTTGCGCGCCACGTGATGCGGGCGGCGGCGGAAAACCTGGTCCCCGTCACGCTCGAACTCGGCGGTAAATCGCCGGTGATCGTCGGCCGCTCGGCCGACATCGAGAAGACCACCGACGCCATCATGGCGGGCAAGATGCTGAACGCGGGGCAGATCTGCCTCGCACCGGATTACGTGTTCGTGCCGAAGGAAAATGTCGGCGAGTTTGTGGAATCGACGCAGCGCTCCGTGAAGAAAATGTTCGCGAGCCTGATCGAGAACGACGACTACACGTCCATCGTCAATCAGCGCCACTTCGATCGTCTCAACGACTATGTCGAAGACGCGAAGCAGAAAGGCGCTCGCGTCGTAGAGATCAACCCGGCGAACGAGGACTTCAGGCAGCAGCCGCACCACAAGATCGCGCCCACGCTGATCCTCGACGCTAACGACTCAATGAAGGTGATGCAGGACGAAATCTTTGGGCCGGTGATGCCGGTGCAAACGTATGACGACGTCGCCGAGGCGGTGAACTACGTCAACGAACACGCGCGTCCGCTCGGCCTCTATTACTTCGGTACCGATGCAGACGAGCAACACCGCGTGTTGACGCACACGACGTCCGGCGGCGTCACTGTGAACGACGTCGTCATGCACGTGGCACAGGAGGATCTGCCGTTCGGCGGCGTGGGTCCATCCGGCATGGGCGCCTATCACGGCCGAGACGGATTCAAGACGTTCAGCCATGCCATGTCGATCTTCACACAATCGAAAATCGACCTTGCAGGACTCGTCGGCTTGCGCCCGCCGTACGGCGCGAAGATCGAGAAGCTGCTGAAGACGCAAATCGGCAAATGACGATCAGCGACGCCACGCGGCGGTATGTGTTGGGCGTTCTCGTTGTCGTTTACACGTTCAACTTCATCGATCGGCAGATCCTTTCGATTCTGCTCGAGCCGATCAAGCTGGAACTCGGCCTTTCCGATACCCAGATGGGCTTGCTCACGGGATTTGCGTTCGCGGCGTTCTACGCGACGCTCGGCATGCCGATTGCGCGCATCGCCGATCGCAGCAACCGCCGCAATCTGATTGCAGTCGCTCTGACGGTGTGGAGCGCCATGACGGCGCTGTCAGGGCTTGCGACGAACTTCTGGCACCTGTTGATCGCGCGGATCGGCGTCGGTGTGGGTGAAGCAGGTTGTTCGCCGGCGTCGCACTCGATCATCTCCGACTACTATCCGGCGCAGTCTCGCGCGACCGCACTCGGCATCTATTCGCTCGGCATCCCTTTCGGAATTCTGTTCGGGTTCTATGCGGGCGGAACGATCAACGAAATGTTCGGTTGGCGAGCGGCCTTTTTCATCGTCGGTATTCCGGGATTGCTGCTCGCACTGCTGGTGCGGTTCACGGTACGCGAACCGCCGCGCGGTATGTCGGAAGGGCGCACCGCTACGGCCGATCAGCCGGGTGTCATCGAAACGCTGCAATTCCTGTGGGCGAAGCGTTCGTTCCGGCACCTTGCGTTTGGTGCCGCGCTGACGGCGTTCGTGGGCTATGGATTCGTCAACTGGACGCCATCGTTCTTGATCCGCTCGCACGGTATGAACACAGCGGAGATCGGCAAATGGCTGGGCCTGATCATCGGTGTGGCCGGCGGCATCGGCATTGCGTTGGGCGGCTTTCTTGCAGACCGGTTCGGGCGCCGCGACGTGCGCTGGTATCTGTGGCTGGTTTCCGTCGCGTTGATCGTTTCGTTGCCGTTCTCCTTCGGCGCATTCCTGGCGCCGACATCGACGGAAGCACTCTGGTTCCTCGTGGTGCCGGTGCTGCTCGGCAACTTCTACCAGGGTACGACGTTCGCGCAGACGCAAGGTCTGGTGGGATTGCGCATGCGCGCCATTGCTGCGGGCGTACTGTTGTTCATCGTGAACATCATCGGGCTGGGTGCCGGTCCCACCGTGGTCGGCATCGTTGCCGACCTTCTGTCGCACCGTTTCGGCACGGAATCGCTGCGTTATTCCCTGCTGGTGTGCTCGGTGGTCAACATCTGGGCGGCCGCTCACTACTACTTCGCAGGCTCCCTTCTAGAGAACGATCTGGAAAAAGTCTGACGGTGCGATAATGCGGCGTCGTTTGCCGCGGTAGGGCCATGGTCGCATCGAATCTCGAAGCCGAAGTCGAACGCTTTCAGCGCGACGGCTTCCTCGTCGTACGCCAACTCGCGAGTGCGCAGGAGTGCGCCGCGTTGCGCTCGCTCGCGGGTCAGATGCTCGATCCACTTCAAGGGCCGGTGGAGTTCGAGGCCGATGTCGGCTACCCCGGCGCGCCGAAATCGAAACTCGATGTCGGCGGCACTACGCCGCGGCGTCTGCTGCACGCGTACTCACGCGATCCGTTGTTGCGCGCGTGGGCCTGCGACACTCGCGTGGGTAGTCGCTTGAAAGCGTTTTTCGGCGGGCGCGCGCCGTACGTGTCGCAGTGTCATCACAACTGCATCATGACGAAGCACCCCGGGTTCTCGAGCCTCACGTCGTGGCACCAGGACATCCGCTACTGGTCGTTCCAGCGTGCCGACCTGATCTCGACATGGCTTGCGCTCGGGCCGGAGCGAAAGTCCAACGGCGCGTTGCTGGTGATTCCCGGAAGCCATCGGCTGCAGGTCGATGCGCTGCGATACGACCAGGCGTTGTTCCTGCGCACCGATCTGCCGGAGAACCAGGAGTTGATCGACAAGGCGCAGATGGTCGAACTCGACGCGGGCGACATGCTGTTCTTCCACTGCCGTCTCTTCCACGCGGCGGGTCGCAACGAGACCGACACGCTGAAATGTTCGCTGGTGTTCAGTTATCACGACGAATCGAATCGGGCGAACCCCGGCACGCGGTCGGCGGTCTATCCGTCGATTCGGTTGCCGGTGTGAGGTAGTGTCGTGTCCCGTAAGTTCCGTGCTACACGACACTAGATGGACGACGATGACGAGGCGTTTCGAGCGGCGATGACGGACGTCGCGCGGCTGAACGCGGCGCCCAAGCCCGCGAAGCCGCGCGCCGAACCGACGTTGAGCCAACGCGCGCACCGCGAGAACGCGGAACACGAACGCCGCACCGTGGTCGACCCCAACTACCTGACGCTGGGGGAGGTCAAACAACTCGCGCCGCACGAACTCGTCAGCTGGAAGAAGGATGGCGTGCAGGAAGGTGTGTTCAAGAAATTGCGGCTCGGCGAATACCCGCTCGAAGGGCGGCTCGATCTGCACCGGAAAACCGTCAAGGAAGCGCGTGAAGCGTTATTCGACTTCGTGCGCCTGGCGGTGGCGAAAGGCTGGCGCTGCGTTCTGGTCAATCATGGCCGTGGCGAAAACAGTCCGACTCCCGCGCGCATCAAGAGTTATGCGATCGCGTGGCTTGCGCAGATTCCCGAAGTGCTGGCGTATCACCATCCCGAGCGCCGTCACGGCGGCGCCGGCGCGGTTTACGTGCTGTTGAAAAAGTCGAAAGCTATGCGCGAAGAGAACCGCGAACGCCACGGCCAGAAGAGTTCCGAGTAGTCCGTCCGAATTATCGGCAGCGATAGACCGTGAACGTCAGCGTGCCGCCCGACGGTGGGCCGCTCTGTACGATCGTGTCGCCGCCGATCTGGGCCGCGCGGTTGCGGGCGAGAGTCACCTGCTCCTCGCGAATCACGTCCTTGTTGCGCGGAATGCCGGCGGCGGTTGCCTGCGTGGTGCCCACCGCAATGCCGACTTCGGTACATGCGCCGACATCGGCCGCCGTTGCTTCACGAACCTGTTCGCCGCCCGGCGTGGTCTTCACCCACGCGCATCCGGGGCCGAACAATGCCGAAGCGAACACGATGGCGAGCGTACGTCTCATTGCAGAACTCCTGTTCACAACACACCTTTATCGAGGTCGAGGCTGCCGCGCGCGAGATTGAGGCGCAGCACATCGCTTGCACCCTCGGCGAGCCGCAACGACCGCACTTCGCGATACAGCTGTTCGAGCGGATGCCCCACCGTGAGCGCTTTGCCGCCGACCAGTTGAATGGCGCCGTCTACAACGTCACTCAATGTTTCGGTCGCGTACACCTTGCAGGCGATTCCTTCATTCACGATGTTCGCGCCGGCTTCGCCGAGGCGGGCGGTGCGATACAACATGCTGCGCGCGGCAAACGTGCGAATCCTCAGATCGGCGTAGCGCAACCGCACCCCTTCGCGGGCGCCGAGCGGTTCTCCGGAATGGTGCGGCGCCTTCAGATGCTCGGTCGTGAATTCGATGGCCCAACGAGCGAGCCCGACCGCCTCGGCCGCGATCAACAAACGCGTATCGCCGATCTGCCGCATGGCGCGTGGTAAGCCTTCGCCGGGTCGACCGATGATGCGATCGGCCGGCACGAGCACGTCGTCGAAACGGAAGGCCGCGTGATGGCTGCCATCGAGCGAGGAGAAGCGCCGCTCGAGCACTACGCCGGGGGCATGGGTGTCGATCACCAGCATCGCTCGGCCCTGGTCCGGGATCTCGACCAGCGCGTTCAGGAAATCTGCGTTGCCGCCGCCGGTGACATACGACTTGCGGCCGTTGACACGCAGGCCTTCGGCAGTGGGAACCGCGCGCGTGAAATGCACCGCATCGTCGGGCTCCGTGAACGCGAAACCCGCGCGCTTTTCCCCGTTCAGCAGTGGCATCAGATACTGCGAGCGGAGCGGTTCCGCGCAGCCGGCCAGAACGCCGGGGCCGGGTCCGAATGCGTAGTGCGCGAGCCCGGTGTTGAAACCGGCAAGCGTATCCCGCACCACCGTGAGCGCGAGCAGACCGGCTTCCGCACCGCCCACCGAACGTGGCTGCGTCATTGCAAAGAAGCCTGCGTCACGTGCGGCGCGAACGACCTCCGCACGCATGTTCGCGTCGGTCGATCCAGCGGCGATCGCGTTCTGCTTGGGAACCAGCACATCGCGTGCAAACCGCTCGGCGCGTTCGCGTAGTGCTACCAGTTCACTCGAAATCGACTCCGGCATGAGGGACCGTTTGTCAGGAAGGTTGCGAGGGCGGCTACTTTACCATCGAAGTTCGAGGCGGCAGCGCGCCGCAGTCCGTTCTTCAATGGCCCTGCTGGAGCATCGAAATTCGGGGCGCGACCAAGTATCCTCGCGCCCTGCAATTGATAGACAACCCTCTCACCGTTAACTCGGGTCGAGCTGTAGGAGAAAAGTGGATGAGCCCCAGCCCCATCAGGGTTGCAGTCGTCGGAGTCGGAAACTGCGCGAGTTCGTTGATCCAGGGCATCCACTACTACCGTGATAAAACGCCGGAGAACGCCGTCGGCCTGATGCACTGGCGCATCGGTGAGTACGGCCCGTCTGATCTCGAAATCGTCACCGCGTTCGATATCGACGCGCGGAAAGTGGGGCGCGACGTCAACGAAGCCATCTTCGAATTGCCCAATTGCACCGAAGTGTTCTGCGACGACCTGCCGCGCAGCGGCGTGAAGGTGCGCATGGGCAGGGTGCTCGACGGCTTTTCGGAGCATCTGCAGGACTATCCCGATCACCAGACGTTCGTCCGCGCGGACGTTGCCGAGGCGGACCAGGCGGACATCGTTGCGGCGCTGCGTGCGTCGCGCGCCGAAGTGATGCTGAACTATCTGCCGGTCGGTTCCGAAGAGGCGGTGCGCTTCTATGCCGAATGTGCGCTCGAAGCGGGCGTGGGGCTGGTCAACTGCATGCCGGTGTTCATCGCCAGCGACCCGGTGTGGGCGCAGCGCTTCCGCGAAGCAGGTTTGCCGCTGATCGGTGACGACATCAAGGCGCAACTCGGCGCCACCATCACGCATCGGATGCTCACCGATCTGTTCCACAAGCGCGGCGTCAAACTCGAACGCACGTATCAGCTGAATACCGGCGGCAACACCGATTTCCTGAACATGCTGAACCGCTCGCGGCTGCGCTCGAAGAAGAAGTCGAAGACCGAAGCCGTGCAGTCGGTTGCCGAAGAACGGCTCGACGACGACAACATTCACATCGGCCCGAGCGACTACGTGCCGTGGCAGAAAGACAACAAGGTCTGTTTTCTGCGTATGGAAGGCAAACTGTTCGGCGATGTCGCCATGAATCTCGAGCTGCGCCTGTCGGTGGAAGACTCGCCAAACTCCGCCGGCGTCGCCATCGACATGGTGCGTTGCGCGAAACTCGCGCTCGAGCGCGGCCAGTCCGGTGTGCTCGACGGTCCGGCCGCCTACTTCTGCAAACATCCGCCGCGGCAATACACCGACGATCAGGCGCATCAGATGACCGAAGCGTTCATTGCGGGTGCACCGGTCAGCGTCACCGTCGAACGTGAAGCGCGTCTAACGGCCGAAGCCGAGCGCAAACGCCGCCTCGTCTGAGCTCGCTAGAGACACAGGCTCCCTGGATTACTTTCGCGCGATTACCACACAGCGCACCGGCGCCGGGTAACCTTCGATCGTGCGCTGCGGGTCGTGAGGATCCAGTGCATCCGCGAGCGATTCGAACGACATCCACTCCGTAGAGCGCTGTTCGGCCACGGTAGTCGGAGTGACGTCGACGACGCGAACGGATTCGAAGCCGGCCGCGGAAATCCATCCTTCCAAAGTCGTGCACGACGGGATGTGCCAGACGTTGCGCATACGCGCATAGCGGCCGTTCGGAGTCAGCACCTCGGTTGAGCCGTCGGCGACGATCAGAGTTTCGAG
>CAZLDA010000003.1:9209-20714 GCA_964557875.1 uncultured Pseudomonadales bacterium
GCCGATCACGCGCGCGCCAGCTGCGCACATGCGCCAGCCGTAGTAACCATTGCCGCAACCGACGTCTAGCACGCCCCTGCCGTCGAGCGCGCTGATGTGCGGCGCAACGCGACTCCACTTCCAGTCGCTGCGCCACTCGGTGTCGATGTGTATGCCGAACAGCGAGAACGGACCTTTGCGCCACGGGTGCATTGCGTGCAGGTGGCGCAGCAGCGTTTCGCGAGCGGATGCGTCGAGGTCGGCTGCTTTGCCGACGCGCACTGTCGCACCTATGTCGATGTCGTCGGCGTGGACGTCGGGCAGCGAGTCGATCGAGCCGAGCCAGTCGGCACTGTTGCCGTGTCCGGCAACATTGCGTTCAAACAATGGCACGAAGGCGCGCCATTCCGGCACCATGACGGCCGCGCGCTGCCACGACGCCGCAAGCAGGTCGCGTGCCGTCACAACATCGCGACGAACGACACCCAGTTCAGGCAGCGGAACCAGGCGTGCACACGCCCGAACCCGGCCGCGTGAAAGCGTGCTTCGTGGTCCTCGATGCGATCCGGAATCAACACCTTCTCGAGCGCGGCCCGTTTCTGCGCCACTTCGAGCGCGCTGTAGCCGTTCGCGCGTTTGTAGGCAACGTGGGTGTGCTCGAAGTAGCTCTGCTGCCAATCGTCCGAGAAGCGCACCTTCTCCGAGACGATCAGCACGCCGCTCGGGTCGAGGCCTTCGCGGATGCGCTGCAGCAACGGCAAGCGGTCTTCGCCCGGCACGAACTGCAGCGTGTAGTTCATCAATACGGCGCACGCGTTTTCGATCGGCACGTCGCGCACGTCGGCGTGCACCCACTCGATGCGCGTCTGATTGCCGTGAAGCGCCCGCGCGCGTTCGAGCATTGCGGCGGAGTTGTCCACGGCCACGATGGAACAGTTCGGCGTGTCGAGCTGCTGCAGAACAGCCATCGAAGTGGCCCCGAGCGAGCAGCCGAGGTCGTAGCACTTTGCCCCTGAACGCGCGTGCCGCGCAGCGATCAAACCGGTAAGTGGAATCACGGTTTCATAACCCGGCACGGAACGTCGGATCATGTCCGGAAAAGCGGCGGCAACGGATTCATCGAAAACGAAGTCGACGATCTGGCTGCGCGGGCTGCGGAACACCTCGTCACGCATCTGTCACCAGTCACCTCATGGTCACCTGAAGGCAACATGATAAGCTCTCGCACCGTTGACGACCCGCTGAATGCGCGCGCGATGAACGCACCCCCGCCGAATCTCACCAGTCCGGAGCTGTACATCAACCGCGAGTTGTCGCAGCTCGAATTCAATCGACGCGTGTTGGAAATGGCTAAGGACGACGACGTGCCGTTGCTGGAACGTTTGTCGTTCCTCTGCATCGCGAACGCGAATCTCGACGAGTTCTTCGAGATCCGCGTTGCCGGTCTGATCCACCAGCAGGCATTCGGCGCGGCCCAGCGCGGGCCCGAAAATCAGACGCCCGCTGAACAACTTCGGGCGATCTCGCAGGTGGCGCACGAACTGCTCGATGAGCAGTACCGCGTGCTGAACGAGTTGCTTCTGCCGCGCCTCGACGCCGAGGGCATCCGCTTCATTCCGCGCGACAAATGGAATCAGAAACAGTCGCAGTGGTTGCGCCACTACTTCACGCACGATCTCGTGCCGATCTTGAGCCCCGTGGGGCTCGACCCCGCGCACCCGTTCCCGAAGGTGCTCAACAAGGGGCTCAGTTTCATGGTGACGCTCGAAGGCAAAGATGCCTTCGGGCGCGCCAGCGGAAAAGCAGTGGTGCAGGCGCCGCGTTCGTTACCTCGACTGGTGCGGTTGCCGCCGTCGATCGCGCAGGCGCCTTACGACTTCGTGTTCCTGTCGTCGATCGTACATGCGAACGTCGGCGACTTGTTCCCCGGCATGAAAGTGACCGGGTGTTATCAATTCAGGGTGACGCGAAACAGCGACCTCTTCGTCGACGAAGAAGAAGTCGACGACCTGCTCCGTGCGCTCGAAGGCGAATTGCCGACGCGCCGGTTTGGCGATGAGGTGCGTCTCGAAATCACGCACGATGCGCCCGCCGACATCAGCGCGTCGCTCATGGCCGAGTTCGGTCTCACCGAGAACGACATCTATCTGTGTCGCGGCCCGGTGAACCTGAATCGTCTTTCGGCGTTGCCCGATCTCGTGGACCGGCCCGATCTCAAGTTCCCCGGCTTCATTCCAGGGCTTCCGGAACGCCTGAAAGAGACCAAAGATCTCTTCGAGGTGATCCGCAAAGGCGATGTGCTGCTGCACCACCCGTTTCAGGCGTTCACGCCGGTCGTGGATTTTCTGCGGCAAGCGGCGGCCGATCCCGACGTGCTGTCGATCCGGCAAACGTTGTATCGCACCGGTTTCGATTCAACCGTAGCGAAGTCGTTGGTAGACGCGGCGAACGCAGGCAAAGACGTGCTGGTCGTCATCGAGCTGCGCGCGCGGTTCGATGAACAGGCGAACATCGAACTCGCCAACCAGTTGCAGGCTGCGGGCGCACAGGTCGTGTACGGAGTAGTGCGCCACAAGACGCACGCGAAGATGAGCATGGTGATCCGACGCGAAGGTCGCATGCTGCGTCGCTACGTTCACCTCGGCACCGGCAACTACCATGCGCGAACGGCGCGCGTGTACACCGACTACGGACTCTTCACGTGCGACAAGGGCATCGGTGAAGACGTGCAGAAGATCTTCCAGCAGTTGACCGCGATGGGTCGGCCGGGTCGCCTCAAGAAGTTGCTGCAGTCGCCGTTCACGCTGCATCGGTCGGTGCTCGACCTGATTGCGCACGAGGCCGAGCAGGCGTCGAAAGGGCAGCGCGCGCGCGTGATGGCGAAGATGAATGCGCTGATCGATCCGCAGGTGATTCAGGCGTTGTATAGAGCGTCGCAAGCTGGCGTGAAGATCGATCTCATCGTGCGCGGCATGTGCGCGCTGCGGCCCGGTGTGCCCGGCGTCTCGGACAACATTCAGGTGCGCTCGATCGTCGGCCGCTTCCTCGAGCACGCGCGCGTGTACTACTTCGAAAACGGCGGTGACCCCAAGGTCTATCTTTCGAGTGCCGATTGGATGGAGCGCAACTTCTTCAGCCGCGTCGAAGCTGCATTTCCGATCGAGGACAACCTGATGGCACGCCGCGTGATCAGCGAGTCGTTCGAGTTGTACAACGCCGACAACTGTCAGGCCTGGGTACTGCAGTCCGACGGGCGTTACAAACGACTTCGCTCGGGGGCGGCCCGTCGTCGTAGCGCGCAGGATACACTGTTGCAGTCCATGGCCGAGGTGAGTGGTCTGCCGCCTTCGCGCACGCCGGTACCCGACTAGCCGATGACCTCGAGGCGCAACGGCACGGCTTCGAGGAAACGCGTTTCCTGTTCGAGGTCGAGGCGCGTCAGCGGATGCGCGTTCAGCCATTCGGGTGCAATCGACATCTTCAGACGATTTCCGTCGGCCTGAAGCGTGATACGCGGCAGCGGTTCGCCGATGCGGTTGCGCCGCAGCACCACGGCCAAACGCAGCAAGACGGCGAGCCGCATCAGCGTCAAGCGTTCGTCGTCGTCGACGCGATCGAATTCGATCACCGGGAATTTCCTTCGATGCGCGCGCACCAGCAGCGCGAGCCGCAGCTTGTCGGTTTGAGAAAACCCGGCGAGGTCCATGTTCTGCAACAGGTAGTGACCGTGCTTGTGGTATTGGCTGTGCGACACGTCCATGCCGATTTCGTGCAGGACCGCGCCCCAGCGCAACAAACGCTCGAACTCGTCGTCGCCCAGACCCCACGCGGCCGCAACTTGTACCAGCAGCGTTTGCGCCGCTTCGGCAACCTTCTGCGCATGCGGCTCGTCGACGTGGTAGCGGCGCGCAAGATCGGAAACGCTGTGTTCGCGCACGTCTTCGTGCCGCACGCGCCCGATCAGTTCCTGCAGCAGACCTTCGCGCAGCGCGCCGCTCGAAACCGTCAGCCGCTGAATGCCGAGACCTTCGAACACGCCGCGCAGAATAGCCACTCCACCCGGAAAAACGGGCATGCGCTCGTTGGGGAGATTCACCAGAGACACCTGATCGATGCGCTTTGCGCTGATCAACGCCTTAGTGATGTCGGTGAGCGCCGCCGGCGTCAATCCGTCAACCGCGCCGCGTTGCATGGCAACGTCGTTGATCGCGTTAATCGTGCCTGAAGTGCCTATGACCGTGTCCCATCCGCGCCGGCGATACAACGTTTCGAGCGGCTCCAGTTCCTGTCGCGCAGCAAGCTCTGCGGCGTTGAAGCGTCCGGCTTTGAGTTCGCCGTCAGCGAAGAAGCGTTCCGACATCGACACGCAACCCATGTAGAGGCTGTCCATCAACTCGGGTTCGTAGCCGCGACCGATGATCAATTCGGTGCTGCCGCCGCCGATGTCGATGACGAGGCGGCGATCCGCAGCCGGCCCCATCGCGTAACAAACGCCCTTGTAGATCAATCGCGCTTCTTCCCGCCCGGATATGATCTCGATCGGATGACCGATCGCCGCCTCGGCGCGCGAAATGAACTCCCAGCCGTTTCGCGCTTTTCGCAGCGTATTGGTGCCGACCACCCGAACCGCATCGGACTTGAGGTGACGCAACCGCTGGCCGAAGCGCGACAGACATTCGATGCCGCGATCCATCGCCTGTCGCGACAACGTGTCGTTCGCATCGAGACCCTGCGCGAGGCGCACCATCTCTTTCAACCGATCTACTACGTGGATACGGCCGTTGTGTTGCTGGGCGACGATGAGATGGAAGCTGTTCGATCCGAGATCGAGCGCGGCGAGCTGAGTATCGGGTTCGGGAGAAGTGGTGGTGAGAGGTTCTGCCATGCTCATTGACTAAGGGGAAAGGCGACCGCAGAGCAAAGCGCAATTGTAACGACTCGGAGCAGACAAGGAAGCGCGACACATCGACTCGACTGCATCGTTCGAATAGCACGATGCCATTCCCACATGCGAGTACAAAGGCGTGATTACAGTGCTAGATCCGGCGGCAGCGGGCAGTCGAGTGTTGCTGCAATTCCGATGAGCAACGCGCGCTCCGATGAGGTGGCGCCGTCGGTGAGCGCACATGCGGCACAACCTTTGATCAGGCGCGGCTTCGCGAGCGGATGCAACGCGCGCAGGTCGCGCAACGCTTCGTTCAGTCGCGTGAAGTTCGGGTCGTTTGCAGCGACGAACTCCATATCGAGTCCCACAGCGGCGGCGCCGGCGTCGAATGCGCGGCGTTGTGCATCGGCACCGTGTCCACTGGCGTGCGCAATCGCAGATAAAGTCTGCGCAACCTGATCGCGCACTGCGTCGAGATCGCGATGTCGAACGGCGACGGATGGCGGCCCTTCGAAGTGCGATTTCAGTCCCTTCAGCAACACGCGATGCATGACCCATTCGAACAGGTCGACGCGTCGATCGGCGCGGATCAGCGCCACGACGTCGGCCACGAAGCGGTCGTACTGCGGCCGCGACATCGTCAACAGCGCCGGCACCGACATCGAGACCAGCGTCAACCGCTGCAGGTCGTCGAGCGCCCCTACCACCGCTTCGATCTGTGGCAGATGTGCAACCACCTGTGGCTCCAGCACTTCGGTGAGTGCGGCGCGCGCAGTGCGATCGTGGGGCAACAACAACACGCACACGAGTGCGCGTGCGGACCACGGATCGTGCGATGCCTCGACACAACGCGCGGGGAGACCGGCGATCATCGTCTGTGCCTGCGCCAGGCTCGCCGCGCTCGGGTTGCCCACGGAATCCGCGACCGCTTCGTGCGCGCTGAGTGACGAACCGCCGGAAAATCCCGTCAGTCCTTCGGGCACATCCGCGGCGTCGGTTACCGGCGCGCCTTCTAGAAATTTCCCGTCCCAGCGCGGTTCGATCGCGCGGATACGCAGCGGCAGCGGCGGGTGAGTGGCCATCAGGCCGTTCATGAACAGCGTTACGGCCTGGCCGAAGAACATGTGGCTCACGTCGTTGGCGCGTGCATTCGTCAGGTGCGAGCCGCTCACCGATCCGCCGATCTTCTTCAGCGCGTTGGCGATTCCGTGCGGATTGCGCGTGAACTGCACGGACGCTGCGTCGGCGAGGAATTCGCGCTGCCGGCTCACGGCTGCTTTGATCAGGTTGCCGCAGAACGTGCCGGCGTAACCGATCACGAAGAGGCCCACTCCCAGCACGATCAGCGGCATTGCATTGGAGTTACGGCGTCCGCTGGTGTGAGCGCCGCCGCGCAGCAGCAGACGACCGACGATGCCGAGAAACAGAATGCCGTTCAGCAGCGCGATCAGCCGCAGATTCAGGCGTGAGTCGCCATTCAACAGATGGCTGAACTCATGGCCGATGACGCCCTGCAACTCCTCGCGATTCAGATGATTGAGTGTGCCAGAGGTAACGCACACCACGGCGTCGTCGGTGCCGAATCCGGCGGCAAACGCGTTGATGCCCTCTTCGTCCACGCGATACACCGCCGGCACGCGAATGCCCGACGCAATCGCCATTTCCTCGACGACGTTGAGAAGGCGCCGTTCCGCCAGATCATGCGACGCCGGGTCGATCTGTCGCCCGCCCAACATTTCCACAACGGCGCGCCCGCCCGATCGGAGCGCGAAGTACTTGTAGAGGCTGGCACCGGCGATGCAGATCAGCACGGCGAACGAAATGAGCCACCACGTTTCCGCGGATTGATCGCGCAACGTCTGGCCGACGCCGCGAACCAGCCCCGTGGTGGTGGAGAACGAAACCGCGATGGCCACGAGCACATTCGTGGCAAGGATCAGTCCGACGATGGCAATCGCGAACAGCACGACGAGCTGCCACGTTTTGCGGCGGGCGCGATCCTGCGCAGCGAAGAAATCCATCGCCTTAAGTCAGTTGATCAAAGTCAGCCGGTTAGAACTTGACCTTCGGTGCTTCCTGAATCGCGGCGCGATCTGCGAATTCGAGCAGGGATGCGTCGACGCTGTGTCCGAACGTAGCAGCGAGCAGAACCGGCGGGAACGTCTGTTTGTACGTGTTGTACTCGGTAACCTGGTCGTTGTATGCCTGGCGCGCGAACGACACGCGGTTCTCCGTGCTCGTCAGCTCTTCGGAGAGCTGCATCATGTTCTGGTTCGCTTTAAGGTCGGGATACGCCTCCATCACGACGTTCAGTCTTCCGAGCGCACCGCCGAGCGCACCTTCGGCGCTGCCGAGTTGTTCCATGGCGCGGGCATTGCCGGGATCTTTGGCTGCCGCCGACAACCCTGCAACCGCCTGATTGCGCGCCGCGATGACGGCTTCGAGCGTGCCGCGCTCGTGCGCGAGATAGCCCTTGGCGGTTTCGATGAGGTTTGGAATCAGATCGTAGCGGCGCTTCAGCTGCACCTCGATCTGCGAGAACGCGTTGACGTAGCGGTTCTTCAGCGTAACCAGCTTGTTGTAGATCGCTATCACCCAGACGACGAGTACGACGATGATGCCGAGGAACACCAATGTCCCGAATCCCATGCGCTACTCCTCCGGTTGATCAAGCGTGCCGAAGTCTACCAGCCGGAGAGCGCCCAGGAACACAGAGCGAACGTCCAGATGGTTGCTGACGGCACGACGCTGGCGCGCGGCGAATGGCCTTCTTGCGCCAGAACTTGGCGCAACGTCGTGATCGCGCCGCCGCGTGGTGATCTCGCGGCTTACGTTGCGCCTACCGCCAACTCTTCCTGAGGCGCTTGTACGCTCTGTCGAGGTCCGCGACCACCTGCCGTAGCGATGCCGCCACTTCTCCGGCGGAGGCTTTCGCCTCGTTTCCGAAGGAGTCGAACCGCTCTTCGAGGTTCTCCCACTTTTTCTCCAGCTCTTCCCACTCCTGCTTGACCTCGGCCTTGGCGAGGTGGAGTTGCAGATTCAATTCATCGCGCTCCTGACGCAGGCTTTCGATGAGATCGTCTAGCTTGATCTTCTCGGCCATGGTTTTTCCTTTCTGTTTGGGTTGCCAGCCATGGGGTCGGCCCGTGGCGGGGCGGTGCGGTCTTCGTCGCGACATTAGGGTGCCCCGATGGCGAGTGCAACCCGGTCGACGCCGAGACCGCTGATGAAACAGCGCTCCTTCGCGCTGCCGACCAGGCGCTGCGTCCAATCGACGCTGCCGCCGTCGCTGGTTTCGAAGGCTTCGCCGCCGAACGACGCGTGCACCTTGAAGCAGAACGTCTCGTAGTAACCGCGCCCGCTCTCTCTCGCGTCGTCGTCGACGCAGGTAACGGGGCCAATCTGCGCAAGTGCGGAACGCACGGCGTCCTTGATGCCGGCGGCGTTTCCCCCTGAGAAATCCGTCAGCGCGACGGTTACCGACTTTGCGCCGAGCGAGGCCAGTGCCTGCGCATGCGTCCGCAGATGCTCGACCGCGGCGCCCGCTTCGAATGCGCGACCGCCGGCGTCGCGACCCGCGCTGACGAGGCCGAACAGCTGGAAGTGCGCAAAACGTCCCGGCCCCGATACGTGCTGCGCGCGCACCACCCGCTGCGAGGCGCCGAGCCTGACCAACGCCGCCGATTTGGGCTCCTGACGCAGCTTAGCGCTGCGTCGCGTTGCCGCTTCGATTGAAAGCGCGTTGGTCGGATCGGCAGCCACTTCGTTCTGGCGCGTGGTCGAAACGACCTTGTTCTGATCCACCGTCGCAATTGCGCTGTGCGTGCCCAACGGCACCAAAGGGGCTAGCGCGAGCATTTCGAAGGTGCCGGCGCTTGCGGCGATCAACGCGTCTTCGACGCGGCGCAACAATGGAAACGGCGCCGTCGGTGCGAGCACGAAGCGGTCGGTGGCATAGCGGCGGAGCAGTTGGCTCGGGCGCACGCGCGCGGCGCGACGCCGAAAGACATCGAGCAGCAACGACGTGAGGTCGGCTCCTCCCAAGCCTTCGAGCGCAGCGACGAGCTTCGGCATTCCGAGTTCGTCGAGCACGCGGTCGATCGGTTGTCTCATTTGATGTTCACTCGGTTGCGCTTCGCGGCGGCGCATCGACGGTGGGCCAATGGGGCGTTCGCGCGTTCGCGCCGATGATGCGAGATCAGCTGTTGCAGTTGCAATGACGATGCGACAAAACGCTGTGCGGCCCGCGAGGGTATGCGTCGCATGGTTGCGATCGGCGACCGCCAACAAGGTGATTGTCTATGCGGCGCTGTTCGGCGAAGGTCGGGAACCGGCGGAACCCCGATTGATGGCAAGAGGTGACAAGGTGGACGGTGAAAACACACTTCAGACAATTGCCCAGATCGCAGTCTCACTCGCGGGAGTCGCGGGGATTGCAGGAGCGCTCGCGGGGGCGAAGTTACGTCCGTCGCAACCGATGATCTGGCTGTCGTTCTGGGTGTTGATCTCGAGTAGCTTCGGCGTACTGTTCTCCGCGCTGTTTCCGTTCCTGCCTCACCACCTGGGTGCCCGCGACGACGTTGCGTGGGCAGTTTCGAGCGGCCTAATGGCCGTTGTAACCCTCTGCAATCTCGGCTTCTTCCTGCCTGCCATTGCGCGTGCCAAACGCGCCGGCAGTCTCGTTGCGATTCCCGCGTTCGAGATCCCCCTGAACGTTTGCCCGGCGTTGGTCGTCGGCTCGCAGTTGCTAAACGCGCTGGGTGTTGGATTGGGTCGAAGCGCCGGTGGGTTCCTCATCGGGCTCTACTTTCTGCTGCTGATCGCGGTGCTGAACTTCGTGCAGCTTCTGTATGTCCTGGACGATACCGCGGAGAGTCTGCCCGATGAGTGAAGCGCCCGTATGGCGCGGCAGGGAGCCGGCTCGACTGCGACGCTCATCAGCAACGTCTGCGCCGCCGTGCGAATCGGTTATCGTTCGGAAGAACCAGCAGGGGAGAGACACATGAAGATCGGCACAGGCATCGGCGGATGGTTGACGGGTATCGGCGACGGCGCGCGCAAGGCGGAAGAGCAGGGCTACGACTTCGTCACGTGCGGCGAGCTGTCGCACGATTCGATGCTCACCATGACGGTTGCAGCCACCGCAACTCAGCGCATCGAACTGCTCACCGGCGTGACGATCGCGTTTCCGCGCAGCCCGATGGTGCTCGCGATGGAAGCGTGGGATCTGCAGCACTACACGAAGGGGCGCTTCGCGATCGGTCTCGGCAGCCAGGTGAAAGGCCACAACGAGCGCCGCTTCGGCGGCACGTGGAGCGCGCCGGCACCGCGGATGAAGGAATACATCCAGATGATGCAGGCGGTGTGGGACAGCTGGCAGAACGGCACATCGCCTGCATTTCTCGGCAAGTCGTACAAATACACGTTGATGACGCCGAACTTCAATCCGGGGCCGCTCGAGTATCCGCGACCGAAGATCTTCCTCGCTGTCGTAGGCGATGCGATGGCGCGCGTTGCAGGTGAAGTGGCCGACGGAATTCTGCCGCACGGCGGCATCATGACCGACAAATACATGCGCGAAGTGATGCTGCCGAACATCAAGATCGGCCTCGAACGCTCGGGCCGCACGTGGGACGACATCGACATCAGCGCGAGCGGCTACACGGTGTACGGCGAAAACGACGAGGAAATTCACAAGAACCTCGACGGTTTGCGTCAGGCGCTGTCGTTCTACGGCTCCACCCGCACGTATCACGACGTGCTCGAACTGCACGGGCTCAAATACCTCGGCGACAAGCTGCATCAACTTTCGTTGCGCGGCGAATGGCAGAAGATGCGCGAGGTGATCACGGACGAGGAATTGCTCGAGCTCGCGCAAGTGTCGACGTACGACAAGATGCCGCAATTTCTGCGCGAGCATCGCGAGTACGCCAAACGCACGACGCTCGGCAACGTGCGTTATTCGACTCCTGACGAGCGCGCTCGGGCGCACGCGGTGATGAAGGAAGTGCAGAAGGTGCAGACGTCGGGGATTCCGCGAGGGATGGAGATGCCGACGTAAGTCGGTGACGCGGCTATCACGCGAGATCCGCCTTCCGGCTACGACACGATGGGATCGAGCGAACGGGATTCAACGGACGAGAGACCGCGAAACGGCTAGGGTTCTTCCTGCGCGTCCCGTACCAACAGCACCGGTACGCTTGCGTGCCGCAAGACGACTTCGGCGTCACTCCCAAGTGCGAGACGACGTATGCCGCGACGTCCATGGGTGCCCATTACGATCAGATCCGCGCCCCATTTGCGCGATACGTTCAGGATTTCCCGCGCTGCCTGGCCGCCGAGCGTTTCGATGAGGTCGCTATCGCTAGCCACTCCCTGGGCACGCGCTCGTGTCTCGGCGGCGTCGAGAATCCTGCGACCCTCGTCGCGGAGTCTGTCGATCAGTTCACCGTAGTTGATCGCCAGAAAGTCGTTTGCAAGGATCAGTTCGTTCACGACGTGCACGAACCGCACCGAAGCGCCGCAGAGTTTGGCGAGCGAAATCGCCTCTTCGAGCCCACGCTGCGACGTGCTGCTGCCATCAACTGGAACCAGAATCTTCTTGTACATTCCGTGCTCCTCGAGGTGAGTCGTTCGAAACT
>CAZLDA010000003.1:20814-23008 GCA_964557875.1 uncultured Pseudomonadales bacterium
CTGATCACGGAGTGGCCGTGACCTCGGAGTTCCACGTAGAAGGATGCTGCGATCGATCGCGCAGTCCACTGCGTGTGCAAGCACCTCGACGTGTGGCGGCTGGCGATGCGCCAGCGACGTCAACGGCGCGTGCGACGTTCCCGGGTGTGCCCCTTCGCGCCGATCTCGACGAACTCAGCGGCGCGCGCCGCATGCAGCTTCAACGCGTCGTCGAGCGTGAATACGCCGACCAGGCTGCCGTCGCGATTTACGACCGGCACACGGCGCACGCCATGGTGGTGCATACGTTCCACGGCCACTGCCGTGTCCTCCCCTTCGTGAGCAATCACAAGTGGGTGGCTCATCACATCGCCTACCGTCGTCTCGGCGGGGTTGAGGCCCCTTCCGAGCACCTCAACCACGATGTCGCGGTCGGTGAGGATACCGGCCGGCATGCGCGAGTCGGTGGGATCGTCCACCACGATTACGTCACCCGCGTGGTGCTCGCGCATCAACCGGGCCGCATCGATGATGCGCGTACTTCTTGCGCAGCACACGACATCGAGCACACACACATCCTTCAGCATCATCGTTCGTCATCCTTCTGGTTGAGGCCGCATTTCTTGATGTGATCCCGCTCGCTTCGCAACGCTACCGCGATCATGCGGCGAGCATTTTCGCGAATTCGAACCATTGCGCATCCGCGCGCCGGGCACGGTTGGCGACTTCGCCTAGCGGCGTGCTGCACACCTGCCCGCCGACTAAGCCGAACAGCTCGCCGTGGCGGCCTTCAGCCAGATGCTGAATCGCCGCCGCGCCCAGGCGCGTGGCCAACATCCGGTCGAATACGCCTGGAGCGCCGCCGCGCTGGATATGGCCGAGACGGGAGACGCGCAATTCATAGCCGAGTTGCTGTGCATTTGACTTGAAGTATTGCGCCAGACTCTCGGCGTTTTGCCTGGCACCCTCCGAAACCACCACGATCGCATGACTCTTGCCGCGCCCGCGTGCGGCGAGCAACTCTCGCGCGACATCTTCGGGCTCCACATTCACCTCCGGTATCACGATCGATTCAGCGCCGCCCGCGATGCCGGCCATCAGCGCGAGGTGACCACAATTTCGCCCCATGACCTCGACGAGGAACGCGCGCTGATGTGACGCCGCCGTCACGCGCAGCCGGTCGATTGCCTCCAGTGCGATATCGGCGGCAGTCGTCGTCCCGATGGACACGTCGGTACCGTACAGGTCGTTATCGATTGTCGATGCCACGCCCACGACGGCTAGTCCCTTTTTCGACAACGCATGCGCTCCACTCTGCGAGCCGTCGCCGCCGATCACGACGAGCGCAGAGATGCCCTTTTCGTTCAGTTGCTGCAGCGCCTTGTCCTGTCCGGATTCAGTCTTCAGTTCGACGCAACGCGTGGTGCCCAGAATCGTGCCTCCGAGGTGCACGATGCCGCCCACGTCGCGAGACCCAAGTGGTCGGAAGTCGCCGTTGATCAGTCCCGTGTAGCCGTGCATCAGTCCGAACATCTGCATGCCTTGTGCAACACCTGCGCGAACGACTGCCCGTATTGCGGCATTCATTCCCGGTGCATCACCGCCGCTCGTCAGCAGGGCCACGCGAGGGGTACTCATCAAAACACTCTAGTGACTATGAAGTTCGAGGGACTCAAACAAATCGAGCGCGATTAGTCCAGTGACGCAAATGCCACGAACGACTGTTCTCGTCATCAGACATAGGCGTGATACGGAAAGTACGTAACGGCACGTGCATGCTTGTCCGCTATGGTGGATTTCCAGGAACGAAGAAGCGGCCGACATCATGAGCGCGATGTACGCGGACGATGGACGTGGCGTGAAAGGCCCGAGAAGCGCTGGAGCATGTCTGTCCCGCGTGTCAGGGCGAAGTAGGTCTGCAGTACACGCCCGACGACGTGATGTTGCGGGCGACGTGGACACGCTGACGCACGAGCAATCTGCCGCGTTGATCCCGTGACGAGCGGGATCATCCGGAAGCGCGTTCGCGAAGGAACAGCGAAGCCGCTGCTGCCCGACTACGCCGCAACTTGCGCGGTGTTCAACTGGACCACGGAGCGTGCGTTGCTCGACGGTCTCCCCGAGGGGCGCGGCCTGAACATCGCCCACGAAGCCGTCGACCGTCACGTGCTGCATGGCCGCGGCGAACACGTGGCACTGCGCTGGATCGCGAAGT
>CAZLDA010000004.1:0-14446 GCA_964557875.1 uncultured Pseudomonadales bacterium
CACATCCGCAAGTTCGCCGGTTGGACGCTCGACCTGAACAAGCGCGAACTGACGTCGCCCGAAGGCGAGTCCAATCAGCTTTCCGCCGGTGAATATCAGCTGCTGCTGTCGTTCATGGAGAAAGCGGGCGAAGTAATGAACCGTGACCAGATCATGAACCGCATCCGCAACCGCGAGTGGTTCCCGGACGATCGATACATCGACGTGCTGGTCGGCCAGCTGCGGAAGAAGCTCGGTGAACGGGCGGCCACTGCCAAGATCATCACCACGATCCACGGCACCGGCTATCTGTTCACGCCCGAGGTCGTGTAACTTAAGCCCCGCTTCAAGAAGTTATCGGCTTACGTTCTCGACTGACTTCACCGGCGGAGCAAAGCTCACCGCCCCGAGCTCCCCAGGAAGATGGCTGAATTCGAGTTGGACATCGAGAGGCGCATCTACGAGAGCGCCAGCACGCTCGTGTATCGCGGGCGGCTGGGTGATCGCCCGGTCATCGTCAAAACGCTGAAGCCTTCCGCCGCGGGTCCGAGCGCAGTCGCCCGCTATCACCACGAATTCGCCGTAAACCAGTCGATGACGAGTCCTTACGTCGTGCGCGCGCTCGCGCTGACCGAACACGACAGCCGGATTCTGTTCGAAGACGTGCACGCAAACGCGCTGCGCGAATTGATCCGCCAGGGCAATCTGACGTTCGAGCAGAAACTCGCGATCTCGATCCAGCTGTGCCAGGCCCTCCAGTCGATTCACGACGAAGGCGTGATCCATCGCGACATCAATCCGGCGAACGTCGTCTGCAACCCGGAAGCGGAACTGGTGCGGTTGATCGACTTCGGGCTCGCAACCTTATCGCCGCGCGAATATCCCGACGCAACGTCCATCACGCATCTCACCGGCACGCTGCCGTACATCTCGCCGGAACAGACCGGCCGCGTGAACCGCGTGGTGGACTACCGCACCGATCTGTATTCGCTCGGCGCGACCCTTTACGAACTCTTCACCGGGTCTCCGCCGTTCACGAACAGCGATCCGCTCGAGCTGATCCACTTCCATATCGCGCGGCTCGCAACGCCGGTGAAGGAAGTGAACCCGACGTTGCCGCAGTGGCTTTCCGACATCGTCTCGAAGCTGCTCTCGAAGCAACCGGAAGATCGCTATCAAAGCGCCGCGGCCGTGCGCGCCGACCTCGAGGAAGGTTACGAACTGTGGGCGAGCCACGCGGATACCGAGAGCTTCGCGCTCGGGCGTACCGACACGCGTGGACAGCTGTCGATTCCGAAGCGTCTGTACGGACGTGAAGAGCAGGTCAAAACGCTGAACACGCTGCTCGATCGCGCCACCCGCGGTGAAGTCGCGATCGCGCGCATTCTCGGCAGTCCCGGCATCGGCAAAGGCGCGTTCATCGATTTTGCATTGAGCAGCATCGCCGAACGACACGGTCTGGCCGCGCGCGTTCGCCCCACGGCCGATCAATTCGGCAGTGGTCTCGAAATGCTGCGCGAACTCGCGGCCGCGCTGGTCAGGCAACTGCTCTCGCGACCGAGCGCCGATGTCGAAGGGTTCGTCGTGCGGTTGAAGCGTTTGACGAACGAGAATCCCGCAGCGCTCGTGGCGCTGGTACCGGATCTCGCCGCGATCATCGAAACCGAGCGCGTTGACGACGCGACGCTGTACGGGCGCGCCGAAGAGCATCTGCTGCGGGCGTTGTTGCGCGCCTTCAGCCCGTTGCCGGTTGCGTTGGCCGTGGAGCAGGCCGACCGGCTCGACCCCGATACGGTCGCAGAGCTGCTGTCGGTGGCGCTGCACGGTCGCCATCTGCTGGTCTTGATGACCGCGGAAGACGGCGATCTGCGCGAATTCAAAGACGCACGCATCGCGGGAAAGACGACCGATATCGTGTTGACCGCGCTCGACAAAGGTCACCTACGTTCGTTGCTCGCCGACCTGCTGTCGCAGTCCGAAGCACGCGTACGCGAACTGGCTGCAGAAATCCACGGCAAAACTGACGGCGTGCCATCACACGTGCTCGAACTGCTGTTCGAACTGCACGACCAGAACGCGCTGTTCTACGACGCCTTGCACAACCAGTGGACGTGGAACCTCGAGCAGGTTCGTGCGCATTTCTTCTCCGACAACACCCGGGAGCGCATCGAACGTCAGCTGGAAAAACTGCCGTCGGAAACACTGGCGGCAATGGAAATCGGCGCGTGCGTGGGCGACAGCTTCGACGCCACGTTGATTGCGGCCGTATCCGCCGAAGCACCACACCTGATCGCAGGGCACCTGCGCAAAGCCGTTGGCGAAGGTTTGATCGGTGGACTGCGCGAGGAGCAGGAGCGCGGGATGCGCTACCAGTTCGCGCATCCGCGCGTTCGCTCGCTGATCTATCAACACATTGACGACACGCGAAAGCTCGATATCCACCTCGTGATTGCGGACGCGCTGATCCACGCAGATACGGCCGGCACGTCGGCGAAGCGGATCGCAGATCAGTTCAACGCCGCGGGTGGTCCGTTCGACGCAAACGCATCGCGCCGCAATGCCGTGGCGCACTACAACCTGCTTGCGGCACGTGAGGCGTTGCTGGAAGGCGGCTTTCAACCTGCGTTCAAATACTGCCGCAGCGGCCTCGCGCTGTTTCCGCTTAATCCGCGTCAGCCGCCCGATGCCGACCACGCACAGCTCGTACAGGCGTTGATCGAATGCGCCGGCGAAGCCGCGTTCCTGTGCGGCGACTTCGAACAGCTCAATCGCGTGTTTGCACGCGCCGACTATCAGCAGGTCGGCGACAGCAGCGCACTGACGGAAATGCGCGTTCGCGCCGCACTTGCGCAGAACGAACTCAACAAGGCGATCGACCTCGCCGAAGCGAGCCTCGCGCAGCTGGAACACCAGGTGATGTCGCCGCGTTGGGGCATTCCATTCATGCGCGCGACGCGGCCGCTGCCCGCCGACGTGCCGCCACTCACTGACGGCCGCATAAAGCAGATATTCCGGCTCGAAGCGCAGCTGGTGCACGCCGGCTACCACGTCGGCGGCAGGCAATCGCGCCTCGCGCAGGACATCATCATTCGCGCGCACAGCGTCGGCTACAGCGCGGAAGTGGCGTTCGCATTCGCGTCCGAAGCCGTACGTCACGTCGCGCTCGACAAAGTGGAGAAAGCCAAAGGTCTCGCGACAACCGCGCGACAGCTCGCGCATCGCTTCGCCGACGACAAATTCTCCACGCGCGCATTGACACTGCTATCGGGTCTCGCCGATCACTGGACCGGCTCGATGGACCAGACGCTGTCGCCGCTCACCGAAAACACGCGCCGCAGCATCGCCGCGCACGACTACGAGTTCGCGCTGGTGGCGATCGTCTTCTATGCGACGAACGCATTGGTGCGCGGTATGGAACTGGCGTCGCTGTCGCGCGAGCTCGCGGCGCGTCTCGCCGATGTGATACCCCTGAAGCACGTCACAGCAGTGAACATCGCGCGGTTCATTCAGCAGGTGCTGGCGAGCTTGCTTGGCCATGGCGACTCGCACGAAGGTTCGGACGACGCGCAGTTCGATAATCCCGACGACCAGGTCGCGCTCGCGAACATCTATACGCTGCGCGCGTATTTCGCCGTGCTGTTCAACGACTACCAGGGCGCGTCCAGCGTGCTGGTGGAGGCGCGCCGCTACATCGGACGCCTCACCGGGTCGCCAATGAATATCTGGTTTACGTTCGCCGAAGCGCTGACCACGATGCGCATCGGCGGCGACGACGCGATGCGCGCAGTGCGCGAACCGCTTGCGCTGATGCAGCGTTGGGAGCGTTACGGTTGTCAGACCGCAATTCCAAAGGTTGCGATCATCGAAGCAGAGATCGCGTGGGCGCGCGGCCAGACGACGGCGGCGCTCGAACGTTATGAGTCGGCCGCTCATACGGCGCGACGCCTCGGCCTGGCCAACGACGAAGCCATCGCATACGAACTCGCGGCGCGACTCTGCCACAAATCGTCGCGCACCGACTTTGCCCGGCTGTTCATGCGCAACGCCTATCAGGCGTACCTGCGGTGGGGTGCGTTGTCGAAAGGCAATCAGCTCGAACGCGAATTTCAGTCGTATATCGGCGATCACCGTTCGTCGCGCCCCGATTCCGGCGCATGGAGCGTAGGCGATCTGGTTGACATGACGGTTCGCGATTTCGCGAGCGTCAGCGGCACGAACGAGAGTCACGAGTTCGGCCAGCGTCTGCTCGATACAACCACTGTACTGAAAGCGGCACAGACGATCTCCGGCGAAATCGTGCTGGATCGCGTGTTGGTCAAATTGTTGCGTCTCGCCCTCGAACACGCCGGTGCGCAGAAAGCGACGATGCTGCTGTCGCACGACGATCGCCTCTACGTCGAAGCGATCGCCTCGGTCGACGGCGGTTCGTCGCGCCGGCTGTCGCCGCCGATCGCGCTGGAAGATTGCGAGGAAGTACCTCAGAGCATCATTCAGTTCGTGGCGCGCACGCGCCAGACGTTGGTGCTCGCCGACGCGACGAAGGAAGACGTCTTCACGCAAGACGTGTACGTGAAGGATTTCCAGCCGCTCTCGGTGATGGGCTTGCCGATCGTGGCGCGCAACGAAGCCATCGGCGTGTTGTACGTGGAGCACCGGTGGCTCACCGGCGTTTTCACCGCGCAACGCGTGGAAGTGTTGAGCCTGCTCGCATCGCAAGCGGCAATCTCGATCGAGAACGCGCGCTTGTATGCCGACCTTCAGGCGACGCGCGATGAATACCGCACGCTATACGACAGCGCCAACGAAGGACTGTTTCGAATCAGCGGCGACGGCGTGCTGATCCGCGCCAACCCGACGCTGGCGCGCATCCTCGGTTTCGACTCGGTAGAAGCGTTGCTCGCCGACTATCGCGATCTGCTCGACCGTGTGTTTCTGAAGAAGGATCGCGCGCAGGAACTGATGTCGCTGCTCGACGAAACCGGACTCGCCGTCGCATTCGAGGCCGAAGGCGTGATCCGCGACGGCCGCACGTTCTGGATGTCGCTGAACGCGCGCGTGAACGAGGACGCGAATCAGGGCGAAGTGATCGACGGTTCGGTAATCGACATCAGCGCCCGCGTCGAGCGCGGCGAAGCGGAGAAACGCCGCCAGATCGCCGAAGCGGCGACACAAGCGAAGAGCGAGTTCCTCGCCAACATGAGTCACGAGATCCGCACGCCGATGAATGCGATCGTCGGCTTCTCGCGTCTGACGCTGGAGACGCAGCTCGACCGCAAACAGCGCGAATACCTCGCGTCCATCCGCAATGCAGCGGAATCGTTGCTGACGCTCGTCAACGACGTGCTCGATTTCTCGAAAATCGAAGCGGGCAAACTGGTGCTCGAAGAAGCGCCGTTCAACTTCGGTGACACGTTGCGCGAAGTGGAACGCTTGTTCCGCACCGAGGTTCGCAAGAAGAATCTCGATCTCACCGTGATCGATCACACCGGCGATCACCCGGAATTTCCGGAAGACGGCGTCATCGTCGGCGATTCGCTGCGTCTGAAGCAGGTGCTGATCAACCTCATCGGCAACGCCATCAAATTCACCGAATCCGGCAGCGTAACCGTCGACGCGCAACTGCTGCGCATCGCGAACGACCTGCTGGTGGTCGGCGTCCAGGTCACCGACACCGGCATCGGCATCAGTCCGGAACAACACTCGCGCCTGTTCGAATCGTTTCAACAGGCGGAAACGTCGACGACGCGTCGCTTCGGCGGCACCGGCCTCGGCCTTGCGATTTGTAAGAACCTGGTCGGCGTGATGGGAGGCGAAATCTCTGTTCGCTCCGAAGTGGGCAAAGGCAGCACCTTCGCATTCGACGCACGCTTCCAGCGTCCCACCAGGAAGGTGACGATCGCATCCGAGGCCCGCCCTCGCCCGCGCAGTGCCGACGTGCTGCGCGGCCGGCGCATCCTGTTAGCGGAAGACAATCCGATCAACCAGCAGCTCGCGCTCGAGTATCTACAGCGCAGCGACGCGACGATCGATATCGCCGAAACGGGCCGCCGCGCGATCGATCTCGCGCTGGAACGAAGCTACGACGCAATTCTGATGGACATCCACATGCCGGAAGTCGACGGGCTCACCGCGACGCGCACGATTCGGGAAGCCGGTTTGACGATGCCGATCATTGCGGTCTCGGCCGACGCACTGGCGGAACGCCGCTCCGCAGCGATCACCGCGGGCTGCGACGCGTACGTGACGAAGCCGATCGATTTCGACGAGTTGCTCTCGACGCTCGACGGCTTGCTCATCTCTGCCACCGCTGAAACGCCGCCGCTGCGCCGCCGCGCCAGCGACGACCCGTCAGCCGCGGAAGCGGCCGAAGCCGCTCAAATCGCCGATCTCGTAAACCAACGCACGCCCGGCATCAACATCGGTGAAGCCATCAAGGGCCACAACGGCAACGTCAAACTGATGCTGAAGCTGATGGGCGACTTCGGCCGCTACTACGGCGATGCCGGCCAACGGATGCGCGAAGCGGTGACCGGAAACAACATGGAAGCCGGCGAACGCCTTGCCCACAACCTGCACGGCGTCGCCGGCAGCTTCGGCGCGGCGGACCTGAAGGAAGCCTCCAAAGCGCTGGAACTCGCGCTGGCACACGGCGACAACAAGAATCTGTTGGGGCTGGTGCAGAGCTTCGAGATGGCGCTGAGCGAAGTCCTCGAGTCGGCGGAGTCACTCGCCAGCCGCGAGATCAGCTTCCGCGCATCAGACCTGTAAGCCGCCGCCCTGGGACGTGACTCGGAGCGGTATCAACGCCGCTACCGCTGCATCGCGTTGAAGTCCCGCGAAGTCGAACAGCTTCGGATCGGCCATCTGCGATGGACTGATGTTCGCGATGCTGCGCGCAATGTTCTCGACGCGACCGGGTTCTGCTTTGTCCCATTGCGTGAGCATGTCTTTGATGACGCGCCGCTGCAGGTTTTCCTGCGATCCGCACAGATTGCACGGAATGATCGGGTAAGCGCGATGTTCCGCCCAGCGGGCGATATCGGTTTCGCGACAGTAGTACAGAGGTCTGATCAGGATGTTGCGACCGTCGTCGCTCTTCAGTTTCGGCGGCATGGCCTTGAGGCGCCCCCCGAAGAACATGTTCAGGAACAGCGTCTCGACGACGTCGTCGAGATGATGTCCCAGTGCCACCTTCGTGGCGCCGATTTCGGACGCAAATCCGTAGAGCGCACCGCGCCGAAGGCGCGAACACACCGGGCAGAACGTCTTGCCTTCAGGCGTTAGCCGCTGAACGATGCTGTACGTGTCGCGCTCGAGGATGTGGTACGGCACGCCGAGCGCTTCGAGATAACGCGGCAGCACGTCCTCCGGAAAGCCGGGCTGCTTCTGATCGAGGTTCACCGCAACCAGTTCGAAGTCGATCGGCGCGGCGCGCTTGAGGCTCAACAGGACGTCGAGCAGCGTGTACGAGTCCTTGCCGCCCGAGAGGCACACCATGACGCGGTCGCCGTCTTCGATCAGCTGGTAGTCGCCAATCGCGCGACCGACGTCGCGACGCAGGTGTTTGCCGAGCTTGTTGATGTCGTAGCGGTGCTTGCGGTCGTCCATGGTCGGCGAGGTGACGCAGATGTGCGAAGGGACGCGATTCTGCGGCAAAGGGCCCGCTAGTGGAATCGGGCAGTGGAATCGTCGGTCACTCCCCGTTGGCGGCGTTCGTCTTGCCGAAATCGCGGGTAAACGCGGCGAACTCGTCGGCGGGAAGCGGTTTCGAAAACAGGTAACCCTGGATCAGATTGCAGCCGGTCTGTTGAAGGCAGCGCAGTTGCGCATCGGTTTCGACGCCTTCCGAGACCACGTCGACGCCAAGGATGCGACCCATCGACACGATGGAAGCGACCAACCCGAGATCGGTATTGCTGCGTTCGAGATCGCTGATGAACGAGCGGTCGACCTTCAGAACGTCGAACCGGAACCGCCGCAGATAGCTGAGCGACGAGAAGCCCGTCCCGAAATCGTCGAGCGCCAGCCGCACGCCCAGGCCGCGCAGTTCGTTCAGAAACCCGAGCACGCCTTCGTGATCGGCCATCAACACGCTTTCGGTGATCTCGACCGTCATGCGGTGTGCGGGGCCCGCACGTACGCGCTCGACCAGGTCGCGAATGTCGTTCGCGTGTTTCAGTTGTCGGCCGCTGACGTTGATCGACACGCGCAGCTTCGACAACGCGGGGTCGTTCCAGCGGTGCATTTGCGCACCCACCTCCTCGACCAGCCAGTAGCCCATCTCGACGATGAGGCCGGTGTCTTCCGCCACCGGGATGAACTCACCCGGAGGAACGAGCCCGCGTTCCGGGTGCTTCCAGCGCATCAGCGCTTCCGCGCCAACGACTTGCATCGACCGCAAATCGATGATCGGTTGATAGTGCAGCACCAGCTGGTGTTCGCGCACCGCGCGCCGTAACGCGGTTTCGAGTAACAGGCGTTTCTCGGCGCGCTCGTTCATGTCCACTTCGCAGAACACGATGACGTTTCCGCCGAGTTCCTTCGCGCGCGTCATCGCCGTGTTCGAACGCTGGATCACGCTTCCGGCGTCGGTGCCATCCTGCGGATACAGCGCGATGCCTACGCTCGCCGAAACGACGATCTCGTGTCCGTCGATGCCGAACGGTTGTGCAAGGCTGTTCTGGATGCTGCGCGCCATACGCTCGGCTTCGGCGTAGTCCGACAGATCGGGCAACATCACGGCGAACTCGTCGCTGCCGAGCCGCGCGACCGTATCGCTCTCGCGCGCGGCCATTGCAATGCGCATCGCCACTTCGATGAGCAGTCGGTCGCCAAGCGTTGGACCGATGGAATCGTTGACCACTTTGAATCGGTCGATGTCGACGCTCAACAGCGCGCCGGCTTCTATGCGTCCGCGCCGCGGCACCAGCACCTGCGTCAGTCGCTCGAGCAACAGCGTGCGGTTCGGCAGCTTCGTCAGCGTGTCGTGTTGCGCCTGCCAGTTGATCAGCCGCTCAGCGTCCTTGTTGGCGGACAGGTCCATCGCCACCGTCAGATATCCGCAACCGACACCGCTTTCATCGTCGATCCGAACGCGCGTCACCTTCTCGGCATACGCCTCGCCGGTCTTGCGGCGTTGCCAGATCTCGCCGGCCCATTTACCCGATTGCGCGAGATCGCGGCGCATCGACTCGAAGAAGCGATCGTCCTGCTCGCCGGTGCCGTTGAAGCCGAGTTGCCGACCCACGGCTTCGTGCAAGTCGTAGCCGGTGACGCGGCAGAACGCCGGATTCACGGCGAGGATTCGCTCGCTGTCATCGGCAATCGATACCGCCTCGGGCGATATGTCGAACAACAGCTGGCCGAGTCGCTCGCGGCCCAGCACCGAAATCACACCGCGCTCCGCTCGTGTGCGCATCCGGACGGCCGCCATTGCAACTACGGCGCCGAGAAGCGCGATGAACGTCAGATTGACACGCAGGCTGGTTTCGCCCGCGGTCGTCGCGTTGACCTGACTGCGTGTAATCAACTGCAGCTGTACCGCGCGCAATTCGCTCAATGCGGCGCGATGCACGGTCGGGTTGTATGTACCCAGACGCAGCGTGTCTTCGAGCCGTTGCACCGCGACCGAGAGCGCCCCCGACTCGACGCCCTCCAGCCGCTCTATCCGGGGCATTTCGCGATGCAGCGCCACCACGAGGTCGCGAGCGCGACCTTCGTCATAGCCCGGTGTCAGCAGCGGTCCTGCCAGGTTCTGAACGACGTTTCCCGCGAGCGTGCGATCCCGTTCGAGTGCAAGGGACGGCGAGAAAATCCAGGCATACCAAGCCCACAGCAACGCAGCTGTCAGCAGGCCGACCGACAACAGAACGCCGGGCGGCGCGAAGAGGCCCGATCGCGTATCGACGCGTTGAGGCATTCAAGGCAACCGCGTTGGAAGAGACATACATAACGCTAGTTCACGGTCCGGAGTGCCGCAAACCACGGGGTCGATCGACGATCAGCCGAGTTCGCGTAGGACCATCACCGGCGGCGAGGCAACCAGCGCACGGGTGCTGAACAGACCGATGCCGCACACCACCGCCCCACCCAGCAGGGGCCCGGCCACCCACACCCACGGGTGCAGTTGCGGTGCCAGCTCGAACACCTGTTTGTCGAGCGTGAACACCGTCACCTCCGCGCCAAACGCGGCAATCAGACCCGCGAAAACGCCGAGTAGTGCGAACTCCGCACCCAGCGCGCCGCGCACCAGTCGGCGCGACGCACCCAGCGCCCGCAACAACGCATGCTCCCGCAACCGCTCTTCGCCGCTGGCCTGGATGCTCGCGATCAGCACGAGGCACCCGGCCGCGAGCACGAGCGAGAGCACCAGCTGCACGGCCTGCGTAACCCGCCCGACGATCGACTGAATCTGGGCAATCACCTTGTCCACCTCGATCACGGTTACGGTGGGGAACGCGGCGAGCAAACGGTTCAGGAACGCTTTTTCCTGCGGCGGCAGATAAAAACTCGTCATGTAGGTGGCAGGCACGTCCTGCAACGCACCGGGCGAGAACAGGATGAAGAAGTTCGGTGCCATGCTGTCCCATTCGACGCGTCGGATGCTTGCAACGCGCGCGTCGACCGGCACGCCACCGACGTCGAACGAAATGACGTCGCCGACTTTGATGCCGGCCGACGTCGCATACGCTTCTTCGAGCGACACTGCAGGCTCGTTGGGTTGTTTGTCCCACCACTCGCCAGCCTCTATTCGATTGTTGGCGGGTAGCACCGCGGTCCAGCTGAGGTTCCGTTCGGAATCGAGATTCGGATCGGTAGACGCCGCGGCGCGCCGCGTCTCTTCCCATTGCGCCGTGTCGACGCCGTTCACCGCCAGGATGCGGCCGCGCGTCATCGGATACAGCTCACCCATCTGGTCGACATGTCCGCGCACCATTTCCGAAAGCGGCTCTACCTGGTCGGGCGCGACGTTCATCAGAAAGTGATTGGGTGCGTATTCAGGCAATTGCGTCTGCCATTCCTTCAGCAGCGCCGTGCGCAACAGCACCATGATCAACAACAACATGATCGCGAGACCGAAGATCAGGATCTGTGCAACGCTTTCGCCGCGTCGGCGCGCGAGACCCGCCAATGCGAGACGCCAACCACTGCCGGCCTGCATGCCGAGCCGCCGCCCTGCGCGCAACAACAGATATGCGAACGCACCGAACACGATGGAAACGCCGCTGATGCCGGCAATCGTCCACAACGTCAGTCGCCAGCTGCTCGTGTACCACAGCAACAAACCGAGCGTGCCGATCGCGGCAAACGCATACGTCAGGGTGCGGGGAATGCCGGCGACATCGAGATCGCGGCGGATCACGCGCATCGGTGAAATCGACTTGAGGCCCATCAACGGCGGCAGCGCAAAAGCTGCGAGACAGACGAAACCGCTGACCGCGCCGAACAAGAGCGGTTTTATGCCGGCGAGCGGCAACTGTAACGGCATGTAGGCGGACAATGCGGCGACGATGAAAAGATGCAGCACGCCGCCGGCCGCCAATCCGGCAATCGCCGCCACGCCACCCACCGCGCCGAGCAACGCGAGATAGCCCCACTGAATCTCGGATGGCGTCGCGCCAAGCGTTTTCAGTATCGCAACGTGATCGTAGTGACGGCGCGCATAACGATGCGCGGCAAGTGCGACGGCTACACCCGCGAGCAACACCGCGAGTAAGCCGCCGAGCAACAGAAACGCCTGTGCGCGATCGAGCGCGGAGCCGATCGAAGGCGTGCTCTCGCGAATGCCCATCCATCGATACGTGGCGCCCAACTTCGCATCGAGTTCGGTACGAAGCTGTGCGAGTTCATCATCGGCACCGGCGACCAACAGCCGATACGAAATGCGACTTCCCGGCTTGACCACGTTCGTCAACGGTACGTCGTCCATGCGCATGAGCAAACGCGGGCCGAAGTCGAAGAAGCTGCCGCCACGGTCAGGTTCGTCGCTCAACACGCGGCCGACACGCAGCGTCGCGTCGCCCACGTGAATGACATTGCCCACTTCGACCCCGAGCGCCGGAAACAGGCGTGAGTCGAGCCACACTTCGCCGGCTGCCGGCAATTCGCCGGTCACCGCAACCCCCGTGGCGAACGGCGCGGATGCCAGTTTCAACACGCCGCGCAACGGATAGCCCTCGCTCACGGCCTTCACCGACACGAGTTGATTGCGCTCATCAGCGAACACCATCGAGGGAAACGTCATGGTGCGCGCCGTCGCGAGGCCGCGTGTTTGCGCAGCCGCCTCGAACTCGTCGGGGATCGGTCGCGACGAGGCAACCACACGATCGGCAGCGAGATAGGTCGCCGATTCCGACAGCAGCGCGGCGGACAATCGGTCGACGAACAGGCTGATTCCGGTAACGGAACCGACCGCCAGCAATACGGCCGCGACCAACAACCGCAACTCACCGGCACGCCATTCTCGCAGCAGAAACCGCAGCACCAGCTCGATCCGTCGCAGCCGCATCGCGTTCACGCGGCCGACGCGCGATTCGCCACGACCCGCCCGCCGTCGAGTTCGATCATACGATCGCAACGATCGGCCAGTCGGGCATCGTGCGTCACCAACACCAGCGTCGTGCCGTAAGCGTCGTTCAAGCCGAACAGCAGGTCGATGATGCGCGCACCGGTAACCGTGTCCAGGTTGCCGGTGGGCTCGTCGGCGAACAGTACTTTCGGGCGCGATGCAAACGCCCGAGCGATGGCGACGCGTTGCTGTTCTCCACCGGACAGCTGCCGCGGATAGTGCCCCGAACGCTCCGCGAGACCAACCTTCGCCAACAGCTCCATCGCGTCGCGCCGCGGATCGGCGTCTCCCCTCAACTCACCCGGCAGCATCACGTTTTCGAGTGCAGTCAGACTGCCAAGCAGTTGAAACGACTGAAACACGAAGCCGACCAGCGAGCCACGCACACGTGCACGCTGTTCTTCGGTGAGCTGCGTGAGTTCGTTGCCGTCGAGCGTGACGGTGCCGGCGGTGGGCGTATCGAGACCCGCGAGAATTCCGAGCAGCGTCGTTTTGCCGGAACCGGATGCGCCCACGACGGCAACGCTCTCACCCGCGTTGATTTCGAGGTCTACCGCCGCCAGGATTACCAACTCTTCGGCAGCACCGTCATTGATCGGAACGACCTTCGAAATGCGACGCGCAACGAGAACGGGCTTGGCAACAGGATTGGTCATGAAGGCCTTGCTACTGCTCGCGGTCTCAGTGGCCCTGCTCCATCTCCAACAAGCAGCCGCGCAGACCCCGATCGAGGCCAAGACCATATTGGTGATCGGCGACAGTATCAGCGCGGGATATGGTATTCAACGTAACCAGGGTTGGGTCGCGTTGCTGGAAGCGCGCGTTGGCACGTTGCAACCGCCGTACAAGGTAGTGAACGCGAGCATCAGCGGCGACACCACCGGCGGCGGCCTCGCTCGATTGCCGCGTGCATTGGAAATTCACTCTCCGGACGTAGTCGTCATCGAACTCGGCGGCAACGACGCGTTGCGCGGTTATCCTGTCGACAAGATCGAAAGCAATCTGGATGCGATGGCGACACTGGCCAAAGAGGCAGGCGCCTCGGTGCTCGTGCTCGGCATGGAGATTCCGCCGAACTACGGCGCGCGTTACACGCAGGCATTCCGCGCGATCTACGCCGACGTGGCGAAACGCACGGGCGCAACGCTCGTGCCGTTCCTGCTCGACGGCGTTGCAACGGACGACGCCTTGATGCAGGCCGACGGAATTCACCCCACCGCCGCGGCGCAAAACCAGCTGCTCGAAACGGTTTGGCCGGCGTTGAAGTCCCTCTTGTGATGGACGTTGTGATGACTGTTGTGATGCAAGCGCATTAACTACAATGCGCGCTCGCCCGCTGGACCCGAGGCTCGCGTGGACTCCGCCAACGCACCCAAAATCAAGACCGACACCAAGTACAACCTGATTCTGTCCGCGCTCGAGTTGTTTGCGGAGAACGGCATCGACGCAGTATCGATGCGCACGATCAACAACGCCGCCGGCACGCGTAACGCCTCCGCGGTGCATTACCACTTCGGCAACAAGATCGGGATCATCGAAGCGATCATCGCGTTCATTCGCGAAGAACTCGACGCGTCGCGACTCGACGCGCTCACCGCACTCGAACGCCGCGTACGCAATGGCGAACGGCCGGGCTGCCGCGAAATCATGTGGGCGGCATTTGTCCCCTACTACCGCCTCCACAACACGCCGGAATACGGCAAGCACGCATTGCGATTTCTCGCGCGTCTGCAGATCGACATGAGCCCGGAAGTGCGCGAAATCCTCAATCGCGATACGCAGCGCATCGCACACCGCTTCGACGCACTGCTCGCCCGCGCGCTGCCCGACCTTCCCGACAACATCCGCCGCATGCGCTACATCTACTTCTGGACGCTCACCGTGCAGATGTTCGCAGGC
>CAZLDA010000004.1:14546-22539 GCA_964557875.1 uncultured Pseudomonadales bacterium
CTACAACGAACTCACCGTGTGCCCACCATCGACCACGACAATCGATCCCGTCATGTAGCGGGATGCGTCGGAGGCGAGGAGCAGCAACGGCCCGTCGAGATCGGTGAATTCGCCGAGCCGCCGCTGCGGAATGCGCTTCACGAATTCCGGCGCGACGTCGCTATCGAGTAGCGCTTTGCTGACGTTCGTGTAGATGTAGCCTGGCGCAAGCGCGTTCACGCGAACGTTGAACTTGGCGCCTTCGAGCGCCATCACGCGCGTCGCCTGATTCACACCAGCTTTCGAGACCGCGTAAGGAAAAATGCCTTTGGTCGTGCGTTCGCTCGTGATCGAGCTGATGTTCACCACGACGGCGCCGGACTGTTTGTGCGCGGCGACCCGGCGGGTCAGTTCGCGCGTCATCCACCACAAGCCCTTCAGGTTTGTATCGATTACCCGGTCCCAGCCGTCCTCGTCGAGCGTGACGAACGTGTGCGCACCCGCTTCGATGCCGGCGTTGTTCACGAGAATGTCCACCGGGCCGAAGTGTTTTTCCGCCGCGTCGAAGAACGCGGTCACGCTCGCTACATCGGACACGTCGAGCGGCGCGGCATATGCCTCGCCGCCGGCCGCGCGAATCTCTGCGACGCGTTCGTCGAGTTTCGCGACGGAGCGCGCGCCGAGCACCACTTTCGCGCCTGCGGCGGCCAGCGTTCCGGCCATGTGGCGGCCGATGCCGGTCGATGCGCCGGAGAGCGCAGCGACCTTACCTTTCAGCGAGAAGATATCCATCAGCGTTGCCTCCGGTGTTCGCTGTTCATGACCGCACCCACGTGCCGTTCACCGCGCGCGGCGGCGAGTTGAGCTTGCCGCGCACGCTCCGCAAATGCAGCGCGTTGCCGGTCGGTGTGTGCTCCAATGCAATTTGGGCAGCTCACGTCGACCACGTAGTCCGGTGATTCCGTGTCAGCTCGCGTAAGCGCTGCACGGCATGCGTGACACGATGCATAGTGCCCCTGTGCAAGGTCGTCAGTCACCGAAACGCGTTGATCGAACACGAAGCACTCGCCAGTGAAACGGTTGTCGCCGCCGGCGGTTTCGAGATATTCGAGAATGCCGCCGTCGAGTTGGTAGACGTGTTCGAATCCGCGGTCGAGCAGATACGCACTCGCTTTTTCGCAGCGGATGCCGCCGGTGCAGAACATCGCGACCTTCTTGTGCTCGCGCGGATCGAGCGTGTCGGCGAAGCGTGGAAATTCCTTGAACGAACGCGTGTGCGGGTCGACGGAGCCGGGAAACGTGCCGAGTTCGATCTCGTAGCCGTTGCGCGCATCGACCACTGTTACATCCGGATCGTCGAGCAGACGATTCCAAGTTGCCGCATCGACGTGCACGCCTGTTCGGTTTGCCGGCTCTACCTCGGGGTGGTGCATCGCGATCAATTCCGCGCGAACGCGTACTTTCATGCGGAAGAACACCGGATTGTCGGTATCGGCGCGCGAGTGACGCACACGCAACACCGCGAATCGCGAATCGCGCTGCAATCGCTCTACGAAGCTACGAAGCGCACCTTCTGTTCCTGCCAACGTCGCATTGATGCCTTCGTGCGCTAGCAGGATAGTGCCGCGAAGTTCGAGTTCGTCGCACCACTTGCGCAGCGTTTCCGCGAGCAACCCGGGCTGATCGACACGGACGAAGCGATAGAACGTCGCGACGTTCATCCCGCGTGCGATCCGCCCAGACACGGCGGCGACATGGGCGCGGCGCCGAAGCGTTCGCGCCATTCGGCTTCCGTGTACGTGTGCAGCGCAAGCGCGTGAATCGAATTCGCGAGTTCGTCGGCGAGCACACCGTTGACGCGCCGGTGACGCGCGATCAAACGCTGTCCTTCGAACTCCGTCGCAACCAATACCACCTTGAAGTGGCTTTCCGAACCGCGCGGCACGCTGTGATTGGCGCTTTCGTTGATCACTTCGAGATGCAACGGCGCCAGGGCTTCGGTGAGCTTCGTTTCGATCGTGCTTTGAACGGTCATGGCTTCAGAACCACTACGGAAACGTTGTCGAAACCGCCTTCGATCAGCGCGGCGTTCACGAGCACGTCGACGATGCGCGTCGGTTCGGCCGCCGCGTGCGCCGCGCAGAATCGCGCGATGGTGGCGTCGTCGATCATGTCGGTAAGGCCGTCGCTGCAGAGCAGGAACACGTCGCCGTCGAGCGCGTCGACCTCGGTCAGATCACATTCCACGTCCATTTCGATACCGACCGCGCGCGTAACGATGTTGCGATTCGGCGCGCGGCGCGCTTCCGCCGCGGAGAGAATGCCCTGCTCGACGAGTTGTTGTACGAGGCTGTGATCGGACGTGAGCCGTGCCAGTTCGCCGTTTCTAAACCGATAGGCTCGTGAATCGCCAATGTGCGCCGCCACGAAACGTCCGTCATGCATCGCGCCGGCGACCAGCGTGGTACCCATGCCACTGAACTCGCGGCGCGAATCCGCCAGCGAAAACACACGCCGGTTCGCGAGTTCGAGCGCTTCGCGCAGGGTTTCGCCGACGTCGTCGGTGGCGAGCCGGTCGGTGTTCTCGACCAGGTGCTGCATTACCGCTTCTACAGCCGTCGCACTCGCCACTTCGCCGGCCCGCAATCCACCCATGCCGTCGGCGAGCACGGCAATGCCGAGGCGGGCGTCGAACGCCAGGCAATCTTCGTTGTTGTCCCGGACTTTTCCTTGATCCGAGCGAGCGGCGATTCGCATGATTGGTTGCTACTGCGGTAGCAGCCAGTTTACCGGCTGCGTCGCACGGCGACGAGACGTCGGACGCGTCATCTGTCGCCTGGCCTCTCCACCGCCTCGACGATCTGATGCCGCAGCCTGATCGGCGCCGTGCGGCGCTTGCGCATCCGGATGTTCAACATTTCAACGCCGAACGAGAATGCCATCGCGAAGTAGATGTAGCCCTTCGGAACATGCACTTCGAACCCTTCCGCGATCAGCGTGACGCCGATCAGCAGCAGGAACGAAAGGGCCAGCATCTTGATGGTGGGATGGTCCTCCACGAAACGGCCGATGGAGCCGGCCGCGAGCATCATGATCACCACCGAGATCACGATGGCTGCGATCATCACCTCGACGTGTTGTGCAAGGCCAACGGCGGTAATCACCGAATCCAGCGAAAACACGATGTCGATGAGGCCGATCTGCAGCATCACGCTGCCGAAGGTCGCCGTGCCCGCCGCATTGTGCTCATCCACCATCCCTTCAAGTGCGTTGTGTACTTCCTGCGTGGATTTCGCGATCAGAAATGCACCGCCCAGGATCAGTATCAGGTCGCGCCCGGAGATGCCCTGATCCATCAAGACGAACAGGTCGTCCGTCAGCTTCATTACCCATGTCAGCGACAGCAGCAAAGCAATCCGCATCAGCATCGCGAGGGTGAGCCCGATGAGGCGCCCGCGGGCGCGTTGTTCCTCGGGGAGCCGACCGGTGAGCACCGAGATGAAGATGATGTTGTCGATGCCGAGCACGATCTCTAGCACCGTCAGTGTCAGGAATGCGAGCCATACCTGGGGGTCGGATAGGAACTCCATAGCGGGCCGGGTACTCGCACAAAAGGACGGGCATTCAATCACATGCCGCGCCGGCTCGAAACCGCGCGTGCCCGTCGCGGCGCGCATCGGCTACCATGCCTCGCAGTCGTATCGCAATCCGCGCAGACCGCACAGAGCAACCTGCATATAGAGCAACATCTAGAGCAACATCGCATGGACAAATCCACCGAGCAGCGTATCGAAGCCGCCGTGTTCCGCCGGCTGTTGGCGCACCTCGACGAACGCAAGGACGTTCAGAACATCGACCTGATGAACCTCGCCGGCTTCTGCCGCAACTGTCTGGCGAAGTGGTACGCCGCCGCGTCCGAGGAAGCCGGTACCCCAGTCGACTACGAAGCGTCGCGCGAGAGGGTTTATGGAATGCCCTATGAGGAGTGGAAGCGCCGCTTCCAGAGCGCTGCGTCGCCGGAGCAGCTTGCCGGAATGGCCAAGCACGACCACTGATGGTCGACCCCGCGGTAGCGCTGCACGCCGTCAGCAAGACGTTCACCCACGTCGTCGCGGTCGATGGACTGTCGCTGAACGTCCCGCGTGGCGCGATCTACGGCATTCTGGGCCAGAACGGTGCGGGCAAAACCACCACCATCCGTATGCTCGTCGGCATCCTGCGCCCCGACAGCGGCACGGTGCGCGTGCTCGATTCCGACGACCCGTCGCGCATCAAGGGTCGCCTCGGCTATCTGCCGGAGGAAAAGGGACTCTATAAGAAGATGCGGGTGCTCGATCTCGTCGCGTACTTCGGGCGCTTGAAGGGTATGAGCCGCGCGGCCGCGTATTCGCAAGGCAGCCGCCTGCTGGACGAGTTCGAACTCACCGACTGGCGCGATCAGAAGTGCGAGAGCCTGTCGAAAGGCATGGGCCAGAAGGTTCAGATCGTCGCGACGTTGATACACGACCCCGAACTGATCGTGCTCGACGAACCCTTTTCCGGTTTAGATCCGGTGAACGTCGAACTCGTCCGCAACATCGTGCTGGCGCAGCGCGCGCGCAATCGCACCGTACTGCTGTCTACACACGTGATGGAGCAGGCCGAGCAGATCTGCGACGGCCTGGTTCTGATCAATCACGGTCGCAAACTGCTCGACGGCACGCTGAGCGATATCCGCCGTTCCGCCGAACGTTCCATATCCATCGATTACGACGGTGACGGCGCCTGCCTCAAAGACCTGCCGGGCGTGGTACGGGTGAACGACGCCGGGCGGCACGCCGAGTTGAGCCTGCAGCCCGACGCGGATCCGCAAGCGATCCTCGCTCGATTGGTGAACCAGCTGACCATTCGCCGCTTCGACACGCGCGAAGCGTCGTTGCACGAGATCTTCGTGCGCACGGTGGGGAACGACAATGGCAAGTGACGCCGCGCGACTGGACCCTTCAAAGGCGCTGCTGGTCGCGTCGCGCGAGTATCTCGAGAACGTCCGCACACGCGGGTTCTGGATCAGCATTCTGATGATGCCGATCATCCTCGTCGTCGTCGCAACAGCACCGATGCTGCTCAGCGACGCCGAGAGCAAAGCGCGCTTCGCCGTGCTCGACCGGTCGGGTTGGGTCGAGCGTAAAGTCGCCGCGCGCATCATTCACGACGACGTCGCCATTCTTGTGGCATCACTCGCCCGCATGCAGCCTAACGAGCGCCCTGAGGCGCTGGCAGAGATCGGAGAGTTGAATACACCGGAAGATCGCACGGCACTCACGGACGAAACCGCGCGGATACTCGCATTGATGCGCCAGGCCGAACTTGCGGTCGCTACGCCGACCACGCCGGCGGAACGGGTTGCCGCATGGTGGCGCGACAACCCCGAGCAGATCGCCAAGCTGGCGCCCAGTGTTTCGTTGGCCAAATACTCATACGTGGCGACTCCGGGAATCGACAAGACCGGGCTGAATCTGCTGCTGGCGAACGATCAGCTGCTCGGCTACTTCGAGATTCCCGACGACCCTGTGGCCGATGCCTCAGGCGCCACCTATGTCACACGCAAGCTGACGAATCAGGACGTTCGCAACTGGTACTCGGAACTCGTCACCGATGTCGTGCGCGACCGCCGCATTCGCGAAGAGAACATTGCCGCGTCCGTGGCCGAATGGATTCAAACGCCGGTGCAGTTCGCTTCGGTGCGTCTCGACAACAGCGGCGTCGAATCGAAAGCCGAGCGCGCCGATACGCTGGGCCAGTGGGCACCGGTCGCGTTCGTTTATCTGCTGTGGATATCGATCTTCACGATTGCACAAATGCTGTTGACGAATACCGTTGAAGAAAAATCCAACAAACTCGTCGAGGTGCTGTTGTCGTCGGTTGCCCCCGTGGAGTTGATGGCCGGGAAAATCGTCGGAATCGCGGCCACCGGACTGACGATCGTCGGTTCATGGCTGACACTTCTACTCGCGGCCGCGCTGTGGCTGCCGCGTCTCCTCGGCGGCAGCGGCAGCGTCGATCTGTCAGGGCTCGTCAACGATCCGACGTATCTCGTGTCGTTCGTCGTGTATTTCGTGCTCGGTTATCTCTTCTACGCCTCGTTGCTGTGCGGCATCGGTTCGCTCGCGAACAACCTGAAAGAAGCGCAAACACTGATGATGCCGATCCAACTGCTGTTGATCGTGCCGCTCGTCGTAATGGTACCGATCGGTCGCGACCCGAATGGTCTGCTCGCGCAGGCGCTGTCGTGGTTTCCGCCGTTCACGCCGTTCGTAATGATGAACCGCGCGGCGTTTCCGCCGGGCTGGATCACCTACGTCGGAACAACGCTGCTGATGGTCATCTCGATCTTCCTTGCGCTGCGTGCAGCAGCGCGCCTCTTCGAAACCGGCGTGCTGATGACCGGTAAGGCGCCGCGCTTGCGCCACGTATTCACGCTGCTTCGGAACAAACGCCATGTCGCAGGCTGACAATCGCACGGTCGCGCTGGCCGACCGCTTCGAGTTCGTCGAACGCATGAAGCGCAGCCAGCGGCTGCCGCCGCGCGGTCAGTTCCGCGTGATTGCCGCCGACGTCCGCGGCCCCATCTCGAAAAAAACGTCGAGCAGGTTTCCACACACGCTGTTCTTCTCGAGCCTGCTGGCCGCGCCGCTCTATCACGAGTTGATCGCCGCTCACTACACGTTGCCCGCAAACGGTAAGCACGGTCCGTTCAACGTCGCGGAAATGACGCCGGCCGACTTCGTATCGATCGACGCCGTTACGTTTCAACAACGCGTGGAACAACATCTCGACTACCGACGTTACGGCGCCGCTCGGATTGCTCCTGAGCGCCGTCAGAACGTCACCGACTTCGTCGACCTGCTGGCAACCCAGGCGTTCGACATCTTTGCACTGTCGCCATGCGGCTGGTTCAGCAATCCGGCAAACAGCCGCTACCCGCACGAGTGGTCGCATTCGCTGCTCGAGTTCCACGAATACGTGTTATTCGATACCCTGCACCGCAAACTCCTCTGCCTGATGTTCGCCTTTGACTGACGACTTCATAAATTGACTGACCACTTCAAAAACAAGCCCGACCACTCCAGAAGCGACGGCACCGACAGCGCTACCCGGCAACGCCTGCAAAGGATCTGGCGCGACTGGCGCGGCTTCGTTCTGTTCATCGCGGTGATGGTGGTGTTCCGTTCGGCGGTTGCCGACTGGAATCAGGTTCCGTCCGGCAGCATGAAACCGTCGATCCTGATCGGCGACCGCATCGTCGTCGACAAACTCGCATACGACCTGCGCATCCCGTTCACCATGACCCGAATCGCGCGCTGGGCGGAACCGCATCGCGGCGACGTGGTGACGTTCCCTTCGCCGCGCGACGAAACGTTGTATGTGAAGCGCGTCATCGGGGAGCCGGGCGACGTAGTCGAGCTACGCAAGAACCGTTTGTTCATCAACGGCGTTGAGGCGCTGTACACGCCGTTGACGGCCGAAGAAGTGGACGCGCTCGAGGTGGAGAACAAGCCGCAATACGAGTTCTACCGCGAACAGATCGGCACGATGGACCACATCATCATGTTGCGCCGCGATCGCGACGAGTCCACTTATCAGTCGTTCCCGCCCACGCAAGTTCCCGCGGGGAGCTACCTGATGTTGGGCGACAACCGCGACGACAGTGGCGACTTCCGCGTAATCGGCCTTGTCGAGCGATATCGCATTCTCGGACGCGCGCACGCAATCGCCTTCTCGTGGGATTACGAACACTTCCAGGCGCCGCGTTTCGACCGTTTCTTCGGCGGGCTTTCCTGAGAGGTTGCTGCTACCGGCGAAACGGCCGCATCACACCGAACACCGGCGTGCGACCACCCCTGCCGCGATCACCACCGAAAGGCCCGCCAGTAGAACGCGTCCATGGCGTAATCCGCATTCGGCAGGCTATGAGCTTCGTAGAGGCGGCCACGCTGTCGAGCGCAGGATCGACAAAGGCACCGCGAACCATCGA
>CAZLDA010000005.1:0-14526 GCA_964557875.1 uncultured Pseudomonadales bacterium
GCGCGGATCGGGCGACGTCGATCTGCGCGGTGTTCGCGCGTCGGCCGACCGTTGCCACCTGTGGAGCCCCGACGAATCGATGCTGGGGCGCCTCGGCGGTTTTCTGGCAAGCAAGGCACTGCGCGGCCGGGTGCGCCGGTTGGGACCTCACGATCGTCCACAACCGTTCGACGATGCGGGTTTTAAAGGCGTGGTCTATGAACTCGATGAACTGGTACTCGACGTAGCCTCCTTACTTGCACGACTCGCCGACGCTCAACGCGGGCACACCCTGTCGGCGGAGGTGAGCCGCGAGTGCATCGCGCGCGACCACGACGGTTCGATTGCGTCGGTGCGCCTGCCTGACGTCGACATCACAGCTTCGCGTTACGTGTTGGCGGCCGGTGCCGACAATGAAAGGCTCGCTGTCCCGTTCGGTGATGCGGCGCCGCAGATGCAGCGGCGGCCATTGCATCAGGTGATCGTTCGCCACGCAGATCTGCCCGCGCTTTACGGCCATTGCGTGCCGCAGTTTGCGAAGACCGAGCCGCGCCTGACGGTGACGACGCACACCGACACGAACGGCGAGCGCCTGTGGTACCTGGGTGGGCAACTAGCGAGTGATGGTGTGGAGCGTGACGAGTCAGCTCAACTGCAACACGCGCGAGAAGAACTGAAGGCGTGCCTGCCGTGGCTCGATCTGTCGCATGCGCGGTTCGAGTCGTTGCGTGTCGATCGCGCCGAGCCGCGCCGATCCGGGGGACGCCGTCCCGACGAAGCGTATGTAGCCGCCGTCGCGAACGCGCTGATCTGTTGGCCGACGAAGCTCGCACTCGCACCGGATCTCGGCGACAAGGTGCTGGCTTTGCTTGCGGCGCCATCGATTTCGGAGACCTCTGCCACCGGTTTGACTGCGCCGCCGGTGGCCGCAACGCCGTGGCAAAGCTGACGTGCAATACCGTGCGCTTGGAAAGACGGGGATACACGTTTCGCTGCTGGGTCTCGGCGCCGTCGCGTTCGGCCGAACCGAAGGCTTGAAGTACGCCATTGCACCGAAGCTGCCTTCCATGCGCGACTTATCGGAGTTGTTGGCAGTTGCCCGCAACGCGGGCGTGAACCTGATCGACACGGCTCCGGCGTACGGCACGAGCGAACAACGCCTCGGAGAACTGCTAGCCGGGCAACGCAACGACTGGGTGCTGTGTACGAAAGTAGGAGAGAGTTTCGAAGGGGGCACATCGCGCTGGGACTTCTCACCCGAGCAAACGCGTCGCAGCGTACACGAATCAATGAAGCGGCTCGCCACCGACCATCTCGACGTAGTACTCGTTCATTCGAACGGTGACGACGACGCTATCATCCGAGACTTCGGCACCCTGCAGATGTTGGCGCAGCTGAAGCAGCAAGGTCTGATTCGCGCGTTCGGCATGTCGAACAAAACCGTCGCGGGTGGTCTACTGGCGACTGAGAGTTGCGACGTCGTGATGGCGACGTTGAGCGCCGACGAGACCGAGCAACTCGAAGTCATCGAACGCGCGCGCACGGTTGGATGCGGCGTGCTCGTCAAGAAGCCGCTCGACAGCGGCCGCGCTGCGCAGGACGACACAGCGCGTATTCGAGCACTGCATTACATCGCGAACGTCCCGGGCGTTTCGAGCGTCGTCATCGGAACGACCAGCCCGGCGCATCTGTTGGCGAACGCGGCCGCGCTCGTTTAGTCAGGCGTCTGCTTCAGGCTGTTGAGAATCGCCGACGTCGACAGGTTGGGCACGTGCGCCAGCACGCGCACTTCACCACCATAACGACGCACGATGTCGGCACCGACAACTTCACTGATCTGATAGTCACCGCCTTTCACCAGGACGTCGGGCCTGATCGCTTCGAGCAGTGATTCTGGTGTGTCTTCGCCGAACGATACCGTCCAATCGACGCTCGCCAGCGCGCCGAGCACACGCATCCGTTGCGCAACGCCGTTGACCGGTCGCCCTTCTCCTTTCAGCCGCGCAACCGACGCGTCGTCGTTGACCGCCACGATGAGACGATCACCGAGTGCGCTTGCTTCCTCAAGGTACGCCACGTGTCCGGCATGAAGGATATCGAAGCAGCCGTTCGTGAAGACGACGCGTTCTCCTTCGCGACGCGCGTGTTCGACCACTTCGATCAGCTCTTCACGTGACAGAGTTCCCGACTGGGTGCGGCGGTCAGCGTGCCCTTCAACTTCAAGCTCGCGCCACAACTCCGGCGCGGAAACCGTCGCCGTTCCCGACTTGGAAACGACCAGACCCGCCGCCGCGTTCGCCAACATCGCGCTCTCGTGCACGCTGCAACCTGCCGCGAGCCCGGCCGCCAGCGTTGCCGCCACCGTATCGCCGGCGCCAGTTTCGTCGAATACATCGACTGTTCGCGCTGGCACGTGATGATGCGCGCCGTTCCGCTCGACCACCGACATACCTTCGTCGCCGCGCGTCACCACCAGCGCACCGAAGTCGTGCGCCTGCACCAGCGCCGCAGCTTTTGAAACGAGTTCGCGATAATCCATCCATCCGCCTACGGCGTGCGTGAACTCCGCGATGTTCGGCTTGATGACGTCGGCGCCGCGATACGCTTCGAACGGTTTGAACTTCGGATCAACGACCACACGCTTGCCATGTTCGTGCGCGATGTCGATGTAGCGCCGAGGCCGCACCAGCGTGCCCTTGTCGTAATCCTCGATCACGACCGCATCCACCGCGGCAATCTGTTTTCGAAATGCGTCGTCCAGCCGCGACTCGACATCGGCGACCATTGGCTTCTCGAAATCGATGCGCAACATCTGCTGCCGGCGACTGACGACACGTACCTTCAGAATTGTCGCCCAACCGGCTGCGTCGATCAGCTCATACCGGACATTCGCCGCGGCGAGTTTGTGCCGCAACGTGACGGCCGCGTCGTCATCGCCAACGACACCGATGAGGGTGACGTTCAACCCGAGGGACGCGAGGTTCATTGCCACGTTCGCAGCTCCGCCCGGCCGATCCTCGCTCGACTCGATGTCGACAATCGGCACCGGCGCCTCTTGCGACACACGACCGGCCTTTCCATACCAATACCGGTCGAGCATCACGTCCCCGATCACGAGTACGGACACATCGCGGAACGACGGAATTTTCAGTTTCATTCGAACCCCAACGAATGATGGAAATGTTAACACGCAGCTTCGTAGGGCTTCGGCTGTCGAATCGATTCTCGATTCGCCGATGAGCCCGTCAGCAACAAATCCTTCCTCCGATACAATGCCCGCGACCATCCGGAACGACCCAATGATCTCGACGCTCGCGGCTCCTCGCTATTGGCCAACCTGGGTCGGCGTCGGCGTCATGTGGTTGGTGGCGCAGTTGCCGTTGGGGGTGCAATTCGCAATGGGCCGTGTGATGGGTGCCATCGGCTATCGCTTCGCGCGCGCGCGGCGACACATCGCGACCGTCAACATCGAGCTGTGTTTTCCTGAACTCGGCGAATCGGCGCGCAATGCGCTGGTGCGACGCACCTTCGCGTCCACGGGTATCGGCGCCGTCGAAACGGCAATCGCCTGGTTCGGCGACATCTCGCGATTGCGCGATCGCGTGACTTTCGAGGGATTGGACGTGCTGACGAGCGCACAACAGCGCGGCTACGGTGTCGTGTTGATCGGGGCACATTTTTCGACACTCGACCTCGCGGGCGCGCTGCTGTCTCAGGTCATCGACCTCGACGTGATCTACCGCTACAACAAGAATCCGGTCATCGAATGGGCGATGCGACGCGGGCGGGAGCGACGTTTCAGGAACGTCATCGAACGCAGCGATACCCGTGCAGTGCTCACACAATTGAAAGCGGGGCACACCGTCTGGTATGCCGCCGATCAGGACTATGGCCGTAAGGTGTCGGTGTTCGCACCGTTCTTCGGCATTCCTGCCGCAACGATTACCGCGACCGCGCGGTTCGCGCGATTCAACACTTCACCAGCCGTCTTCATCAGTCACTTTCGTGACGCGACAACGCGCACCTGGTCGTTTCGCTTTCACGAAATCGAGGGTTTTCCCGGCACCGACGACGGCGAAGATGCCGCGCGAATCAATGCGGTGATAGAGAGCGAAATCCGCCGCCACCCGGACCAATACCTTTGGCTGCACAGAAGGTTCAAGACGCGTCCTGAAGGCGAGCCCCGTCCGTACTGAGCAGTGCGCGATAGCGCGCTGCGGTTGCCTCGAGCGAAAACAATTTCACGGCACGATCGCGCTGCAGTGCCGACAAGCCAGCGCGTTGCTCGACCGAGAGTGCCGCGCAACGCCTCAACGCGTTCGTTAGCCCCGCCGCGTCTCCGGGGAAGTAAAGTCCTTCCGGTCCCAGAACGCTGCGCGGCCCCGGCACATCGGCACACACTACGGGAACACCCGCGAGCATCGCCTCGAGCAGCGCCATCCCGAACGCTTCCTCCGGCACCGAGGCGACGAGCAGCGCGTCGAATGCCGCCGCATATCTCGAGGCATCGGTGACATGGCCGGTAAAGTGAACGCGAGATGTGACTCCCAATCGCGTTGCCGACGACTCCAACGCGTCGCGCAGTTCGCCATCGCCGATGAAGGCCAGATGCGAGTCGTCACCGAGTGCCGCAAAACCCTCCAGCGCAAGGTGCGGCCGCTTCTTCGAATGCAGGCGACCGACCACGCCCACAACGTACGTCTCCGGAGACAACCCGAGCCGCTCGCGCGCTGTGTTGCGCGGCATCAGCGCGGCGTCGAAACGCGCCACGTCGGCCGGGTTCGGCAACGTAAGCGTACGAGCGGGCGGCACGCCATGGCCATACATCTCGTCTACCACCGCCTGTGACACACCCGCGCAATAGACATCGTTCGCAAGCCAACGTCGACGCAGCCGGCGTTGCCACCGCGCGAACATGCCGAACTCGTGCGCAACGGTGACGATCATTGCGCCGTTCAGCGCCGACCGCGCGCGCGTGGCCACCTGGTGTGCCCGATACCGATGCGCAATGACGAGGCGATAGTCTTTGCCTGCGACGCGTTCACGCAGACTCGCAGTCATGCGGCGAGTGTCGCGCTCGATTCCGAGATATGTTGCCGCGTCCCAACCTTCGCCCCGAGGGGCGCCGAAGAACACCGTGTCGACGTTCACTCCCACCTGCGCGAGCGCCGCCGCGTGATTGCGGCACACGTCCTGAAACGGCGGGTGATCGTTCGGACACAGCTGCAGCGCTCGCAGCGACGTCATCGACGCTTCGTCACGAGCAGGTCTTCCATCACCAGATACCCGAGATCCGAGCCGATGAACATCGTCAGCGCATCGGCCGGCGTGCACACGATCGGTTCGCCCTGCCGATTGAGCGACGTGTTCAGCACCACCGCGTTGCCGGTAAGCAGTTCGAGCTGTTCCAGCAACGTGTAGTAGCGCGGGTTCGTCGTTTGATCGACCACCTGGACGCGCGCCGTGCCGTCGCGGTGCACTACCTCGGGAATACGCGCCTTCCAACTGTCCGCCACGTCGAACGTGATCGTCATGAATGACGCCGGATGCTGCGACTGAATGACCTGCGGCGCCACGCGGTCGAGCACGCTCGGGCAGAACGGCCGCCATCGTTCCCTGAACTTGATCTGCGCGTTGATGCGATCGGCAATGCCCGCCACGCTCGGACAGCCAAGTATGCTGCGCGCACCCAGCGCGCGCGGCCCGAACTCCATTCTGCCCTGGAACCAGGCCACCGGATTGCCGTCCGCGAGCAGCCGTGCTGCTTCGCGCGGAGCATCGTCGAGCTGAACCCACTCCAACGGCGCCGCAATGTCGCGCAGCGCCGTTAGGCACTCTTCGTTGGTGAACGATGGACCGAGATACGCGTGTCGCATGCGCGAGAGCTTTTCGCTGCGCTCCGCCGCGACGTGCGTCGCCGCGCCGAGCGCCGCGCCGGAAGCGCCCGCGGCAGGCTGCACGAACAGTTCTTTGACGTCGGCACGCGCGATCAGTCGCTGATTCAGCTTTACGTTCAACGCACCGCCGCCCGCGAATGCGAGCTTGCCCGTCTCGGCCAGCACGCCGCCCAGATGTGTGTCGACCAGCTGCAGACACGTATCCTCGAACAACTTCTGCAGCGCAGCCGCATAGTCGACGAACGGTTCGTCCATCGAATCGTCTGACCGCCGTGGACCCAACCAGTCGATCAGTTTCGGGCTGAAGTAGAAGCCGACACCGTCTTCGCGATAGCGGCGCAGCCCCACCGTGTTGACGTATCGGGTATCCACCTCAACTTCGCCGCGCCGTGTCCACCGAAACAGCCGCGACAGATCGTGCTTGTTGGCATTTCCGTACGGCGCCATCCCCATCACCTTGTACTCACCGTCGAGCATCTCGAAGCCGAGATATTCCGTGAGCGCGCCGTACACGCCGGAAATCGAGTCCGGATCGTATAACTCCTTGATCTTGTGAATCCGGCCGCCTTCGCCATAACCGAAGAACGTCGTGGCGTATTCACCCTTGCCATCAACGCCCAGAATCGCGGTGCGTTCAGGGAACCCCGACAGGTGATAGGCGCTCGACGCATGCGCGAGGTGATGCTCCACCGGCACGAAATCCGTCGTCGCCCAGTCGATGCCGAGCTCTGTTCCCATTGCGAGTACGCGGCCTCGATTGCGCCGATAACGCCGGTTGCCGTTGAAGAGCGCATCCAGCGCGCGATCGGGCGCGTACCAATGGCGCTTTGCATAGTGCCAGCGCGCCGGCGTGTCGAGACCGACGGGCGCATACGGAAACGCCACTGCGTGTACGTCGCGCGCATCGATTCCGGCAAATTCCAGACAGAAGCGCGCGGCATTCAACGGCATCCGATTCTTCGCGTGCTTGTCGCGGATGAAGCGCTCTTCTTCCGCGGCAGCGACGATTTCGCCGTCGATAAGCAAGGCGGCCGACGGATCGTGATTCAGCGCCCCGGACAATCCCAGGATGATCATCGTGGGCGCGTTGCCGCGTTCGTTAGCAACGGCGCGAACGCGCGAGTGAGTGCGGCGCGGATCGTCGCGCTGTCTTTCCAGTTCGACACGAATCGTTCGACGTCACGCGCGACAGCACGACGCAGACCCCACGTGGTACGCGGCGCGTGCATCGCGTCGAGATCGATCAGATGGATCGCACCATCGGCATCGATGAAGTTCGTCGCTTTAGTGTCGCCGTGCACGAGGCCGGCGCGAGAGAGATCCGAGAACAACCCGACCAGCGCCTGAATGTGCTTGTTGGCGAACCGCTCGCGCAGATCGATGCCGCCGACATCGCGCATCACCAGGTACGAATCGCGCCTCAGCGGACCGAAGCGATGCTCAATCAGCGCGATTGGCTGAAACGTCGGGATGCCCAGCATGCGCAGCCGATGCGCGTTTTGCCACGCGCGCTGCGCGCGAGTGGGACGCCACATACGATCGAGCGCGTGCTGCCACGATTTGATGTTGTAGCGCTTCACTACGAATGCCTCGCCGTCCACATAAAGCCGTGCAACGGTTGCCGTGTTACCGGCCTTGATCACGAAGCCGCGCTCGAACTGCGAGTCGATGTTCTCGATCATCTCGGCTACCGCGCCCTTGAACGAAGCCCGGTCGCAGACCAGATAACGGTCGAAGCGCTTTTCTGCGTGAAACTCGGTGCAATCGCGCAATACCTTGCGCAGGTAGTGGCGCTCACGCGAACGTCGCGCGCGATGCACGGCTTCTATCAGTTCGCGACCTTCGGCATCGATGGTCTTATAGCCGCGCGCAACCGAGTAGGCGTGCCACGCCGCCACAAAGCCACTCTCGGAACGAATGCGAAACTGCGCGAGAAACAGCGCAAGGTTGCGGATGCTGGCGCGCGGCGACAACGGCTTGTCCATGCCCATGCCGCTGACGCCGCCGCCGTCGACGAGAAACAGGCCACGGTTGGTGCGCAGCAGATTGCCTAGATGAAGATCGTTTTGAACCACACCGTGCGCGTGCAATCGCGCCAGAATCGGCATCGTTTGCGGCAGGTCCAACTCGTTGGCAGGCGTCGCGTTTTCGAGGAACTCGAACAACAACGCTTCGCCGCCGCCGGCCACCGCACCGCGACCGACGATTTCCGGTGTAGCGACACCCGCTCTCACGAACGCCGCGTGGCCACGCTCTTCCCATTGCCGCTCCGCCGCCGCGCGCGACCCTACGAAGAGTTTCGCGAGCACCCTGCGATTGTCTGCAATCGCACGCGCGACGATGCGTCTTCCCGGGAGTACGCGCAGTACCGCTTCGCAGTGCAGCGTGATGGCGCCGGCGCCCGTGATCACGGACACGTCGTACGTCTCGGGCAACGCGCGTCCAAGGCGCGCGAGCTCGGCGCCCTGCAACACGACCGCGGATGCGGCTTCTGCGACGGACGCGTCAATCATTGAGTGCACCCGGCACGTAACGGTCGGCAACGAGTCCTTTGCGCTGACCCTTGCGATAAAGCGCAACCGCACGACGCTGCACGCGCGCCCAGAAACGGCCATTTTCCTTCAGCGCGACGCGCAACGGCCGCCCTTCGTAGGCTTGAATGAACCGCAGCCGGTCGCGGCGTGTGATCGGGAGATCAAGGCACCAGAACAACAACGCCGCGAGATCCCTAACGAGCCAGCGCGGGGGAATTCTGCGGCGCAGCTGTGCGCGGTGCAGATCGATCAACGACAGCGATACTCTGCCGAGCTCCAGCTGCTTCTCGTCTACCAACAGATGGTAGAGATAGTAGTCGCGGTGCACCACGCCGGCGCGGTGCATCGCCTGCGTCAATTCGGCCACCGCGGTGATCAGCTGACGCTTGAACGCAGGGGACGGCGGCACGTTGTGCCAGTTCTTCGCGAGCGTCGACAGGCTGATGTGATCCTTCAGTTCATCGCAGACGATGAACGACTGCCGCGTAGCGGGGCTGCGCCCTCGCAGCCCATATGCGGCCGGCGCAGGCGTGGACACGCCGAAGCGCGGAAGCAACAGACACGCGTGATACTCGTTGCTGGCATCCACCACCGGTCGGCGCAACACCAGCAGATTCTTCAGAATCTCGCGCCAACCGACGCCGAGATGCACCTTCGCAAAATAGCTCCGGCCGGCCGCTTCGAATCGCAACGTGCGGCGCACCGAAACATCTCTGAACACTTCGCCTTCGAGACGCGCGACGCGCTCGAACGGATCGTCGCCGCGCCACGCCGCGGCGAGATCGTCACGCAGATACAGTGTGTCGGTCATCGTCCGCTCCGACGCCAAGGCCATTGCGCTGCACCGATGTCACTCGTGCAACGGTCGCAATGAGCGCCGCCGCGCGCTCTGGCAAACTGTATAGATCGGCCGTCCGGCCGAACGCGATGCCGTTTCGACGCCATTGGCCGCGTTGTGTCGCGTTGTCCAGTGCCTCTGCGACCATACCGTTGAATGCGTCCTGCCGGAACGGGCTCTCCATCACGCGGCCCGCATCGGCGCGTACCACGAATGCAGCGTGTCCGCATACGTCGGTGGAAATCGACGGCAGCCCTGCAACGATCGCTTCCAGCAGCACGCTGCCGCCCGGCTCTTCATACGCGGGATGCAGCAGCAGATCCGCGGCTTGCAGAAATCGCGGTACGTCATCGCGCCCATGCAGCAGCACGAAGCGGTCGTTCACCCGAAGGCGCTGCGCCATCCTGACAAAACTGCGCGAATTATCGTGACCGATGGCGATGAGCTTCGTACGACGTCGCTTGTTTTCCGGCAGCTGCGCCAGCGCAATGAGCGCCCGATCGAGGCCGATGTCCATGAACGAGGAGCCGATCATCAGAAGCAACAGCTGATCTTCACCCACGCCGAGTTCGGCGCGCATGTTTTGTCGCACCTCTGCTGCGTTGTCGGGCGCCATTCGATCGCGCGTGATTCCAGGCGGCAGCAACACCATGCGATCGGTTCCGGTGCCGTAATGCCGTTCGAACAGCGCGCGCTGGTTCTCGGCGATCAACATGATTTTCGTACGCGCGCCGCGCGCGAACACCGCCCGCTCTGCGTCCGCGAAATAACGACGCCGCGCGTTGCGCCAGCTCGATGTGCCCGGATGCGTTTTCGCAGCGTAGCAGCCATCACCGGCATAGTAGACGTCGAGTCCCGCCATCGCGTGGAAGCCTACGCTGCAGACTACCGGTTGCTCCTGCAGAGCATTCGCTACCCAGGCAGCGTAACGGGCGTAGCGTCGATGATTGGTCAGGCCGTGTACGGGCACGATGATCACATCCATGCCATCGGGAATGCGGCCTTCCCACGACAGCGCATAGATGCGGATGCGGAATCCCAGATCCTGACAACACAGGGCCATTCGCAGGAAATCGCGCTGCATGCCTCCGTGCGGTGCGTAGTTCAACAAGCAGAACGCCATCTCGGGCTTCGGAACCGGACGGCTGTAGCGCCCGCTCGCGAAGGCCTCCAACCGATCGACCGCGGTTTCCGTCAGACGATAGATTTCAGGGTGATTGCCGAACGCGATGCCGTTGCGTCGCCAACGATCGCGCTCGGGTGAGGTCAGCACCTCGACCAGCTTGTCGTCGAGCGACTGTTGCTCGTACGGGATATGAACGATCAAACCGGCGTTTGCCTGTTCCACGTAGTGCGCGTAGCCGCAGTTCTCGGTAACGAGCACCGGCAACCCGGCGATCATCGCTTCGAGTATCACCGTGCCGGTGTTTTCATCGTAAGCCGGCAGCACCAGTGCGTCCGCCGAGAACAGAAACCGTGGCACGTCATCGCGCCCGCTGAAGAATGTGATTCGATCGGTCATTCCGAGCCGTGCAATGCGTTTCTCAAACGGCTTGGCATTGTCTTCGCCGACGACGAACAACCTCGTAGTGCGGCGTAGTGGAGCCGGCAGCGCCGCAAACGCGGAGATCGCACGATCGAGGCCCTTCTTGATGAACCCGGACCCGACGAACAGCAGCAGTCGCTCGTCGTCACCGATCTGAAATTCCCGTCGAAACTCCCTGCGAACATCGGCGCGATCTGCGCTCGCGCGGCGACTCCGGTCGATTCCCGGCGGCAGCGGATGCAACCGTTCCCATTGCGTTCCGTAGTGGCGCCGGAACAGTGGTGTCTGCACTTCGGAAATCGTCAGAACTTCCGTTTCGCTGTCGCGACCGAACACGGCGCGTTCGAAGTTCGAGAACAACCGATAGCGCGGCGTGGCGCGATACAGCCAGTTGCGCTGCGTCTGCGACTTCTCTTCGTAGCACGAGTCGCCGGCGTAATAGACGTCGATGCCGGGCATCTTGTTCATGCCCACTACCAGGTCGACCGGATACTCACGCAGATGTTCCGCCACCCATCGCGCGAACTGCGCGTAGCGGGTGTGATTCGTAAGCCCCTTGGCCGGCGCCACCACCACGTCGACGCCTTCGAGGATCGGCCCTTCCCAACTCAGCGTGTACACGCGTACGACATGACCGCGTGCAATGCTCTCGCGAACGAAGCGCTCGAGATCGCGCGAGATGCCGCCGAACGGAAAGTACTTGAATACGCAGAAGGCGAATTTCATGTTCCGGCTGCCGAGCTGCACAGCGTTTGCCACACGCATTCCGGACTGATCGTCGCGAAACACGCCGGTTCCGCCCGAACCGCGCCGATGAATTGCGGCGTTCCGCGGTATCCGCACTTCCGCTCGAGGCACGGTGCACACGCGAAGCGCGCCGAGAGGTTTGTAACCGATGCGCCCCGGCATCCGGTGAGATCCGCGTCGGTGGGTCCGTACAGCGCCAGCGTTCGCACGCCGAGCGCCGCCGCCAGGTGACCGATGCCGGAATCGGCACTGACTACGACAGCAGAACTCGCTAACAGCTCAATCATGTCGCGCAGCTCGAGGCGCGGTGCTATTTCGGCGCCGGGTGCGAGCGCCGCGATTCGCCTCGCGCGAGCCTCCTCTTCCGAATTGCCCCACGGCAACGTCACACGCTCGCCGCGACTCAATGCGCGCGTCGCGAGGTCGGCCCAGAACGGTTCGGGCCAACATTTGCTGATCCACGTCGTGCCGTGCGCAAGTACCAACCCCGACGCATCGCCCCGATGTAGATGTATCCCGTAGTCGATCGCATCCGTGGGGGCTGAATAGCCGAGCGCACCGGCGAACAATGCGCGCTGTCGATCGATCGCATGCTGCCGCTGCGCCACCGCAACACCGCGCCCATAGCCTAACGACGCAAGACGCTCGCGCGCCGAGGCGGCGTCGAAGCCGACATGTGTACCCCGCCCGAAGCGGGCCACCACCGAACTCTTGATCAAACCCTGGGAATCGAGCACCACGTCGTACGACTCGGTGCGAATGTCGCGTATCGCATCGCCGATCTCCCGACCCGCCGAAGACAAATGCCCGCTCCAGCGTCGAATGGCTACAGGAATGACCTTCGTCACCGCGGCGTGCAAAGCCGGTATCGCCTGATAACCCTCTTCGACCACCCAGTGCACCTCGATGCCTGGATGCGCGCGCATGGCGTCGGTAACCGCCGGCAGCGCGTGCACCACATCGCCGAGCGAGGACAGTTTGACCAGCAGCACTCGCATCAGTGCAGCAACTCCGCTACCACGCGTTCCGGCATCAGGCGATTGAGACAGTCGGTGTGGCCGAGCGGACACGTACGCTCGAAACACGGACTGCACGGCAGCGCGTCTCGCACGACTCGCGCTCGCGCCGACAGCGGCGGGGTGAATGTCGGACTCGACGAACCGTATATCGCAACCACCGGCACACCGAGCGCACACGCCACATGCATCAGTCCGGAATCGTTCGTAACGACCTGCTGCGCCAGGCTGAGGAGATCCACCGCGTCGAGCAGTTGCGTGCGGCCCGAGAGATCGAACACATGCGACTGTGCCAACGGCGGGACCGAGGCGCGGATCGCCGCGCACGCGGCGGCGTCGCCTCGCGCACCGAACAACCAGGCCGCGCCGCCACGACGGATGTGTTCTTCGGCCACGACCGCATAGTGCGAAGTGGGCCAGCGTTTTGCAGGCCCGTATTCGGCGCCGGGACACAGCGCGAGCACCGGTCGATCGAGCTTCAGGTCGAGATCGACGACCAGCGCGGCGACACGGCTCGGATCGGACTTGAGTGTCGGCTCGATCTCGCCGCTGTTCACGGACGGTGCGTCTCCAAGTGCAACGAACTGGTCGATCAAGCGCGGCAGCTTTGCTGCATCGAGCGTGCGCAGGTCGTTCAACACGCCGTAACGCCACTCGCCGCGCCAGCCGGTCCGTTGCGGGATGCGGGCGAAGAACGGCACCAGGGCCGATTTGAAACTGTTAGGCAGCACGATCGCGCGATCGAAGTTCTCGCGACGCAACGCGCGCCCGACACGCCGTCTCACACCCCAACCGAATTCGCCGTGATTCACCTGCAGCGTGATCGTGTCGGTGACACCGGCCATCCGCTGCGCGAGCGGCGCGGTCGCCGGTGGCGCAACGACATGCACTTCCGCCGCAGGCTCTGCGGAAACCAGGGTTCGAACCAATGCGTGCGCGATCACCATGTCGCCGACCCAGGCCGGTCCCACGATCAGAATCTTCATCGAGGCTACATTTTCACTACGACGCGGCGGCCTGAGGCAAGCGGACTTCGCCTGCTAAGCACCGTCGGCGACGGGCGTATGCCACTCCGGATGCATGTTGCGTTTGCCGCGCACCTGGTCGAAGTACAGCGCCTGCAACTTCGCCGTGATCGGACCGCGCGCGCCGCTGCCGATGGCGCGACCGTCGAGTTCGCGGATCGGCAGCACTTCCGCGGCAGTGCCGGTGAAGAACGCTTCGTCGGCGATGTAGACCTCGTCGCGCGTGAGCCGGCGCTCGCGAACGGTCAGACCGAGCTCTGCGGCTAAGGCCATCAGCGTGCGTCGCGTTACGCCGTTCAGACACGACGTGAGTTCCGGCGTGTGCAGCTCGCCGTTGTGCACCAGGAAGAAATTCTCACCGCTGCCTTCTGCCACATAGCCCTCGGCATCGAGCAACAGCGCCTCTTCGGCGCCGCAATCGAGCGCTTCGCGCAGCGCCAGCAGCGAGTTGATGTAGTTGCCGTTCGCCTTTGCCTTGCACATCGTGATGTTCACGTGATGCCGCGTGTAGGACGACGTCCTGACTTTGATGCCGCGATCGCGCGCAGCCGGGTCCATGTACGAAGGCCACGGCCATGCCGCAATGCTGACGTTCACCGTCAAACCTTCGGCGCGCAGTCCCATCTGTTCCGAGCCGAGGAAGCACATCGGCCGCAGATAGCCTTCGTCGAGCTTGTTCGCTTTTACGACCTGACACTGCGCGGCGTTCAGCTGCTCCTTCGTGTAGGGGATCTTCATGCCGAGAATGTGCGCCGAATCGAACAGCCGATCCGTGTGATCGTGCAGCCGGAAGATCGTCGCGCCCCGCTTCGTAGCGTACGCGCGCACACCTTCGAACACCCCTAAACCGTAGTGCAGCGTGTGAGTGAGCACATGCACTTTGGCGTCGCGCCACGGCACGAGTTCGCCGTTCATCCAGATCCAGCCATCGCGGTCCGCGAATG
>CAZLDA010000005.1:14626-21239 GCA_964557875.1 uncultured Pseudomonadales bacterium
ATGCGGACGTTGTCGGTCCAGTCGGCGAGTGATGGGTGCTCGGAAGCGGCGGCCAGCACGAGGTATTGGACCATAAACTCTATATCCACGATACCGCCGGCATCCCGCTTGAGGTCCACAGAGGCACGTGCGGACTCCCCCACGCGGCGACGCATATCGACGATCGCCCCGCGCAACTCGGTGCGATCGCGAACGCGACACAGGATGTTGCGACGGATGCGATCGAACGCGGCACCGACTTCCTTGTCGCCGGCCACCGGTCGCGCGCGCACCAGCGCCTGATGCTCCCAGACCCATGCGTCGTTGGTTTGATACTGCTCGAAGGCCGCGAGCGAACTCACCATCGTGCCCGCCTGACCCGACGGCCGCAGGCGCGTGTCGACGTCGTACAACGCGCCGGTGTGCGTGCGCGCCGTGAGAATGTGCAGCAAACGACGCACCATACGATGCAGGAAGCGGTTGTGCTGCGCGTCGAGGTCGTGCAGGAACACGATGTCGAGGTCCGAACCCGGGCCGAGTTCGAGTCCACCGAGCTTGCCGAAGCCGATGATCGCGAACGATTGCGGCGGCGCCTCGATCGATTCGGCGGTGCGTTTCCAGGCGAGCTGCAGCGACTCCTGCAGAATCACCTCGGCCAGAAACGTCAGATAGTCCGAAACGTTCATCAGCGGCAGGATGCCGCGCACCTCGCACGCCGCGACGCGGAACTGATGCGTTTCCTTGAACCCCCGCAATACCTCGAGTTCTGCCTCTTCGCCGCTACGCTCCACTGCGCTCAATCGGGTCCGCAGTTCAGCGCGCAGCGCCTCGATGTCGGGAATCGTGTACAGCAGCGCCGGATCGAGCAGTTCGTCGAGCAACATGGGATGCCGGCTCAACTCATCGGCGAGCCAGCGGCTTGCGCTGCAGATCTCGACCAGCAAACGCAACGCGCTTGGGTTTTCGAGCAACAAGACATAGTAGGCAGAGCGGCGCACCGTCGCTTCGAGCAACGGCACCAGCCGCTGCAGCGTGAGGTCGGGGTGAGCCGTCGCCTGCGCTTCCCCGAGCAACTTCGGAATCAACGCATCGACGCGCGCACGGCTCTCTCCACCAACCCACGGCCGGTCGCGAGAAGTGCGCAACCGGTTGATCAACACCGCAACCGCATCCGGCTCGCCGAAACCGACCGCCGCCAGCGCCGCGGCCAACGCGGGCACATCGCCCGCGAGCCAGGCGGGTTGCCACTGATCGACCTCGGTTGCTTCGTCCGCCTGGATCACCGATTCGAACGCCTTCGCAACGATCGCGCGTTGCTCGGCCAGTGCCTGTCCGAAGTGCACAAAATCGGCGAAACCCATGCCCACGGAGACTCGCGCTCGATCGAGTTCGCCCGAAGGAAGCAGCTGTGTCTGCTCGTCGCGGATCGCCTGCAGGCGGTGCTCGACGTTGCGTAGAAATCGATACGCAGTCGCCAAACGGTCCGCTTGCGAGCGCGGCATCAACTTGTGCGCAGCGAGCGCGTGCAGCGTCTCGACCACGCCGGTGCACTGCAACGACGGCTGTCGACCCGCCCAGATCAGCTGGTGCATCTGCGCCACGAACTCGACTTCGCGGATTCCGCCCGGCCCGAGTTTGATGTCGTCGCGCATGGTGCTGCGGCTGCGTTCGGCGTCGATGCGACTCTTCATCTCGCGCAGCGACTGAATCGCGCCGAAGTCGAGGTAACGGCGGAACACGAACGGTTTCAGGTCGTCGATGAGCCGCCGCCCCGAGGCCACGTCGCCGGCACAAGCGCGCGCCCGTATCCAGGCATAACGTTCCCAGTCACGACCCTGTTCTTCGTAGTAGCGCTCGATCGCATCGAAGTGCAGCACCAGCGCACCGCTGTCGCCGTAGGGCCGCAAGCGCATGTCGACCCTGAAGACAAACCCGTCGACGGTGATCGTGTCGAGCACGCCGATGAGCTTCTGCCCGAGTCGCAGGAAGAACTGCTGATTCGTGCGTGAGCCGCTCCGGGTCTCGCCTTGCTCCGGATACGCGAAGATCAGATCCACGTCCGACGACAGGTTCAGCTCGCCCGCGCCGAGCTTTCCGAGCGCGATGACGACCAAATGCTGCGGTTTGGAAGAGTCGCGGCCGATGGGCTCGCCGTCGGTTGCGACGGCCCACCCGTGCAGTTTCGAAACCGCAGCATCGATCAGCCGGTCTGCAAGATGAGTGAGCGATCGAGTCGTCTCGGCGAGGTCGGAGCGTCCGTTCACATCGCGCCAGATAATGTGCAGCATGGCCGCATTACGCAGCCGTCTGAGCAGAGTTTTGAGACTCTCGATGTCGTCGACCGTCGTCAGCCGATCACCGATCGGGTCAGTGAGCGGCGGCTGGCGATAGTCCCCGGATTCGAGAAAGTCGACGAATGCATCGGGATGGGCCATCGCCACGGTGCCCGCGAATTCGCTCAGCGCGAACGTTCGCGCCAGCTCCTGCATCTCGTCGGGATGGACCGTAAGCCACGCGTCGACACGCGTCGTGAGATCCGCATCGAGACGTTCTCGAAATCGACCCCATGCCACCCTTGCCGCGTCGGCGAGGGGTAGCTGCAGGAAACCGGGGTCGAACACGCCGCGCTAGTCGTTCTGGCTGGACGGCGTGACTCTCAGCACTTCGGAGATCGTGGTCATACCCGCGCCGACTTTCTGAGCACCGGACAACCGTAAGGTGCGCATGCCGTCCTTGATGCCCTGCACGCGCAGTGTATCGATGTCGCTGTCGGCCTTGATCATCTGCCGCAACCCCTCGGTCAGCAGCAGGATCTCGTAAACACCCATGCGGCCGAGATAGCCGGTATCTCGGCACTCCAGACAGCCGACCGGTCTCATGAACTGCGCGGGCGGCCGCGCCTTGAACGGCCGGGTCAACAGATTCCACGCCTCGGCGTCGACCGCCTCCGGCTGTTTGCAATGCGGGCACAGCGTGCGCACCAGTCGTTGCGCCATCACGCCGACCACCGTCGCTTTGATGAGGTACGGTGGAACACCCAGTTCGATCAGGCGGGTGACCGCGCTCGGTGCATCGTTGGTGTGCAAGGTGGAGAGCACGAGGTGTCCGGTGAGCGCCGCCTGAATCGCCATCTCGGCGGTCTCGAGGTCGCGGATCTCGCCCACCATGATAATGTCCGGGTCTTGCCGCAGAAGTGAGCGCACACCAGAGGCGAACGACAGCTTGATCTGATGCTGTACCTGCATCTGGTTGAACGACGGCTCGACCATTTCGATCGGGTCTTCGATGGTGCAGACGTTCACCTGCGGCGTGGCCAGCTGTTTCAACGTCGAGTAGAGCGTGGTGGTCTTGCCAGAGCCGGTCGGGCCGGTCACGAGAACGATGCCGTTGCTCGAGTTGACCATGGTCTGCCAGCGCTGGTTGTCGTCGCCGCCCAGACCCAGTTCCTGGAAGCTGCGCAACAAGACGTCGGGGTCGAAGATCCGCGCCACCATCTTTTCACCAAACGCGGTCGGCAACGTCGACAGGCGAAGTTCGACTTCCTGGCCATCGGGACTCTTCGTCTTCACGCGACCGTCTTGCGGCCGGCGCTTCTCGGCCACGTCCATCCGGCCGAGGATCTTCAAACGGCTCGTCACCGCCGCGTTCACGGCCGGGGGCAGTTCGTAGACGTGGTGCATCACACCGTCTATGCGGAACCGGACGTGACCTTTGTCGCGGCGCGGTTCGATGTGAATGTCGCTGGCCCGCTGGTCGAACGCGTACTGCAGCAGCCAGTCGACGATATTGACGATGTGCGCGTCGTTCGCGTCGGGCGACTTCAGCTGGCCAAGCTCGAGCATCTGCTCGAAGTTGGTGATGTTCGAGACCTCGAGACCCGCATCGGAGGCTTTCGCGACCGACCGCGCCATCGTGTAGAACTCGAGCATGTAGCGCGTGAGTTCCTGCGGGTTCGTCACTACCCGGATGATGCGGCGGCCGCGCAGCGTCTGAACCAGCATGCCTTCCCATGCCGACATGAAAGGCTGCGTGCTGGCGATGACGATTTCTTCTTCGCGCACTTCGACCGCGAGGATGTTGTGGCGCTGGGCGAACGCATACGACATCACTTCGGTGGTCTTGTTGACGTTCACCTTCAACGGGTCGATGCGGTAATACGGCTGCGCCGCCAGGTCGCACAACCAATGCGTCAGCTCGTCGAGATCGAGTTTCTTGCCGGGGCGTCGCGGGTCGTCGAGTTCGCGTTCCGCGATGATCTCGAGCGGATGCATGTGCATCTGTCTCGCGGTGCGCGGCGCGATGAGGATGTCTTCGGCGTCGCGCTGCGAGACGATCTTCGAACGCATCAGATCGTCGAGCACGCCGCGTAGGTCCAGCAGGCGTTCCGGAGTGATTCGTTCCTTGAGTGGGGACTCGATTGCCGCCATGTCTGGAATCAGTTGATGGGCATTCCTGTGCGCGCGCGGGCTCGGTCGGAAGAGCCTCGGGCAGTTAACGGCATGCAAACCGTGTTTTCAAGGCGCAAATCGCTGACGCACGGCCCGCAGACCGCAATATTAGACCCCCTTCACGAAACCGGGCATTATCGCGGCAGACCCTCTATGTACCGCTGTCATGCACGCGCCGCCGCTATTGTCGATGCTGCAATCGCTGATCAAAACGCCGTCGGTCAGCTGCACCAGCGCAGCTCTCGATCAGAGCAACATCGCGGTGATCAACGAGCTCGCGACCTGGCTCGAATCGCTCGGGTTCAAGACCATGGTGCAGCCGCTGCCGAATGCTCCGGGCAAAGCCAACCTGATCGCCACTCTGGGCAGCGGCACCGGTGGATTGGTGTTCGCAGGACATACGGACACAGTCCCGTACGACGACGCGCACTGGTCGCAAAGCCCGTTTGCGTTGACCGAGCGCGACGGACGTTTTTACGGCCTCGGCGCGTGCGACATGAAGGGCTTCTTTCCGATTGCGATCGAGGCGGCTCGGCAGTTCGAAGGCGCAACGCTGAAAGCACCGCTGACGATCGTTGCGACCTCCGACGAAGAATCGTCCATGGCGGGGGCACGTTGCCTCGCGGCCACGGACATTCCGAAACCGCAATTCGCGGTAATCGGCGAACCGACCGACTTCCGGCCGATCTTCGCCCATAAAGGTTTCATGATGCTGTCGATCGCACTGCAGGGGTCGTCGGGCCATTCGTCCGATCCCGACCTCGGACACAACGCGCTCGACGCGATGCACTGCGTGATGGGTGAACTGCTGGCGTTTCGCGCACAACTCGCGGCGGCGCACCGCAACACCGCGTTCGACGTCTCCGTGCCGACGCTGAACCTCGGCTGTCTGCGCGCCGGTGACAACCCGAACCGCATTTGCGACCACGCCGATCTTCAGATCGACCTGCGCCTGCTGCCCGGCATGGACACGGCCGCGATCATCTCGGCGCTCGAGATCCGTCTCGCCCGATCCGCCGAAGCGCACGGTACGACCATCACCATGAAGCCGGTCTCGGCGCCGGTGTCGCCGTTCGCCACGCCAAGCGACGGCCGACTCGTGCGCACCCTCGAGCGATTGTCAGGAACCGCCGCCGGCACCGTTGCGTTCGGCACCGAAGGTCCGTTCCTGCAGGCGCTCGGCATGGAAACGGTGATCTTCGGACCGGGCAGCATCGATCAGGCGCACCAGCCCGACGAATATCTGGCCGCGGATCGCATCCAGCCGGCGGTCGACGTGCTGACGCAACTGATCGCCGAAGTCTGCGTCCATTAGTCGATAGCCATGACCGAACCCACCCAATACGCGCGCTGGTTCCGCGATTCGACGCCGTACATCAGCACACACCGGCGCAAGACCTTCGTCATCCTATTGGGCGGCGACGCGATCGTGCACGACAACATCACGCACATCGTGCACGACCTCGCCTTGCTGTCGGTACTAGGCGTGCGGGTAGTACTGGTACACGGCGCGCGGCCGCAGATCGACGCGGCCGTCGCGGCGGCCGGTCTGACGCCGCAGTTTCACGATCACCGCCGCATCACCGATCAGGCGACGATCGAACAGGTGGAGTCGGCCGTCGCGCGCGTGCGCGTGCGCATCGAAGGACTGTTCTCGATGGGGCTGCCGAACACGCCGCTGCACAACACCAAGATTCACGTGTTGTCCGGCAATCTCGTTACGGCGCGACCGTTCGGCGTGGTCGACGGCATCGACCATCTGTTCACCGGTCGCGTGCGACGCATTCACAGCGAACGCATCCATCAGATGCTCAACGATCACTGCATCGTGTTGTTGTCGCCGCTCGGTTACTCGCCATCGGGCGAAGCGTTCAATCTGTCGAGCGAAGAACTCGCCACCGACGTTGCCATCGCACTCGGCGCCGACAAGCTGATCACGTTCGACTCCGCCTCTGCTGTAACCGACGCAGACGGCGCACCGATTTCGGATCTGTCGCCCAGCGAACTCGATTCGTTGCTCGATACCGCCACGCTCGACGAGACGACTCGGCTGCGACTCACCGAACTGCTGCGCGCGTGTCGGGCCGGCGTAGCGCGCACACATCTCATCGGCTTTCGCGACGACGGCGCGCTGCTGCAGGAGCTGTATACCGCGGCCGGTTGCGGCACGCAGATCAGCGAAGACG
>CAZLDA010000006.1:0-19956 GCA_964557875.1 uncultured Pseudomonadales bacterium
GTGTGCATCACGAAGCTCGACGTGCTCGACGGTCTCTAGACGCTGCGCATCTGCGTGGACTACGAAGGCCCCGACGGCGAGGCAGGGCAGGTGCGCTTCGGCAGCGAGTACTACTCCGGCGTGAAGGCCGTCTATGAGGAACTGCCGGGTTGGCAGGAGTCGACGCTGGGCATTCAGCGCCTCGATCAGCTGCCGGTGAATGCCCGCAACTATCTGCGGCGCATCGAAGAGACTTCGGGAACGCCGATCGACATGATTTCCACCGGCCCCGATCGTGACGAAACGATCGTGCTGCGCAATCCGTTCGCGCGCTAGACTCGCGTATTCAATCGCTTCCCAGGCTCCGCATGCTCGACCCGAAACTGCTGGAAATTCTCGTGTGCCCGGTGACGAAGGCGTCCCTCGTCTATAAATCCGAGCAACGCGAACTATGGTGTCGCGCCAGCGGGCTGGCCTACCCGATTCGCGACGGCATTCCGGTGATGCTCGAACAGGAAGCTCGCCAACTCACCGCGGAAGAACGCTCGAGCCTATCAAGCTGATTGTGGGGTGGAGCTTCGAGTAACGGCGGGCGTGGGGGAAGGTCGGTGAGGACCCGCTCGAGCCGTCACCCGCCCGCGAAAGGGAACTAGCGCCGCATGTACCTGTGCACAAACACGTAATACATCCCCACCAACACCGCGCCCGCACCGATCAACCACACCGAGATGCGCGACAAGCTGCCTTCCATCAACGCTTCGTCCTGTCCCGCCGTTACGCCGACCCAGCACAACACCGTGCACCAGATGGCGGAGCCCACCAGCGTTGCCAGGGAGTACCAGCCGTAGTGCATGCGCACGATGCCGGCTGGAAGACCGATGAGGTGGCGGATCACAGGTAACAGCCGTGAGATGAAGACACCGGGCGCGCCGAATCGATCGGACCACACTTCCGCCGCTTCGATCTTCTGTTGGGGCAGCAGTAGGTAGCGTCCGTATCTCATCAGTAGCGGTCGACCGAGCAAACGGGCGCCCCAGTACATCACCGTCGCGCCCAGCCACGAACCGAGCGTTCCCGCGATCACGATGCCTGTCAGCGTCATGTTGCCGGTGGTGTAGGCGAGGTGTGCCGCAGGCGGAATCACCACTTCACTCGGTAAGGGCACGATCGAACTTTCGAGCGCCATCAGTCCGGCAACGAGCGGATAGCCACCCGATTCGAGCGCGTCGAGATACCAGTCGAGGAATTGTTTGAGCATGCAGCTGCGCTATCAGACTTCGTGCGCAACCGATGGCGGCACGCTCTTCGGCCTGCGCGCAAACAGCTTCTTCAACACGTGCGGCAGCGCCAGCATTGCCGGCGTACACACCAGCGTGAGCACCGTTGCAAACGTGAGACCCCACACGATCGCTTGCGACAGCGGCACCCAGAACAACGACATCTGGCTGCCGAACACGATGCTGCGATTGACGAAGTCGACTGACATGTTGAACGCCATCGGCAGCAAACCGAGGATCGTGACGATGGTCGTCAGCAACACCGGCCGAACCCGTTGGGCACCGGCGCGGACGATCACCGCCACGTAGTCGAGTTCGGGATGCTCGCGGCGCAGGTGGTTGTATGAACTCAGCAGAATGATGTTGTGGTTCACCACGATGCCCGCCAGCGACACTACGCCGACGCCGGTGAGGATGGCACTGAACGGTTTGCCCATGATGACCAATCCCAACAAAACGCCGGCCGTCGACATCACCACAGCGGAGACGATCAGAAACGCCTGATACAGGCTGTTGAATTGACCGACGAGCATCACGAACATCAGTAGCACGGCGAGGAGGAACGCTACGGCAATGAACTGCATCGATTCAGACTGCTCTTCATTTGCGCCTTTGAATTCGACGCGTAACGCCGGATCCCATTGCTGTGCAGCGATCCAGGTCTGCATTTCCTTGACCTTGTTGTCGGCAAGCACGCCTTTCACCACATCGGCCCGGATGTACTGAACCGGCACGCCGTCGATGCGCTCGAAGGTGTCCACCTTGGGTCCGGGTACGCGCTTCACGAAGCCGGAGATCGGCACAAGACCGTTGGGTGTGTTGATCTTGATCGTATCCAGCGCGAGCAACCCACGCTCGGCAACGGGATAACGAACGCGGATGTCCACTTCGTCGAGCGCTCCGTCGGGACGGTATTCGCCAACCTTCAGCCCGTTGGTGACGAGTTGCACCGCCATACCGACCTGCGATACGTCGGCGCCAAACAACGCCGCTTGGGCGCGATCGACTTCGAGTCTCCATTCGATGCCCGGCATCGAGCGCGTATCGTCGATATCGCGCAGCCCCTTAACTTGTGTGTCCATGTATTCGCGCACGCGGGCGACAGCCGGTGCGAGCAGCGAGCGATCCCGCGATCGGAACTCGAGCTCGATCGGTTTTCCAACGCGCGGTCCTTGTTCCATTGCCTGCACTTCGACCGAAACGCCTGCCAACGACGCCGTTCGGGTGCGAATCTCTTCCAGAATCGCCGAGCTGGGTCTGTCGCGTTCGTTTTCGCTGACCACTTCGACGAACATCTGTCCGATTCGGTCGAGCCCGCGACGCGTGTCGCCAGACACCGTCGTCCACGTGTTCACGCTCTCGAGGCCGCGCACTTCGAGAACGCGCGCTTCCACTTCGTTGACGAGTTGGCTGATCTGGTCGGCGGCGAGGTTGCCGCGCGACTTGATCAGGATCGATGCGAACTGTGTTTCGCCTTCGTTGAAGAACACCATGCCCTTGCCGTATTTGCCGTACAGCATGAACGAGCCGACCAGCGTCGCCACCATGAGCACGACCGTCAGCGGCGCCCAGTGCACCGCGGCACGGGCCATGCGGGCATAGGAGCCGAGCAGCGTGCGCAACTTGGTCGGATCGCCTTCTTCGAGTTCGCGCAGCGACTCGGTGCTCTGGTGATCCACGGCGCCGGCCTTGCCGAACAATGCGCCGAGACCCGGGCATATGATCAGTGCGTAAAACAGCGAACCCGCGAGCGATGCAAACACGGTCACCGGCAGATAGCGCATGAACTTCCCGGAGATGCCGGGCCAGAACATCAGCGGCAGGAATGCGGCTAGCGTTGCTCCGGTGGAAGTTACCACCGGCCAGAACATGCGCTTTGCGGCGAGTGTGTAGGCCGCTTGCCTATCGAAACCCTCTACCAGCTTGCGGTCTGCGTATTCGGTGACGACGATCGCGCCGTCGACCACGAGCCCGAGCCCGAGTAGCAACCCGAACATCACCATGAAGTTGTACGTGTAGCCGATCAGATAGATCGCGGTCAGCGCGACCAGGAACGACACGGGCACTGAGAGCGCCACGATGACGCCGCTGCGCACTCCCATCGACGCCACTACCACGATCATTACGAGCGCCAGTGCGGTGACGATGTTGCCCTGCAGTTCCGTCACCTGCTCCTGAGCGAACGGCGCCTGGTCCTGCGTGTAGAGAATCTGCACGCTGCTCGGAATGTGCGGCCGGGCCGCTTCGACAACGGCGCGCACCTTCGCCACTGTGTCGATGACGTTCGCGTTCGTGCGCTTGCTGATGTTCAGTGAGATTGCGGGCTTGCCATTCACGCGTGCGTAGCTGACGCGGTCTTTGAAGGTCGGACGGATCTGCGCGACGTCGCGCAGCGTCACCACGGTGTCGCCGTCGGCTTTCACCGGAATGTCGAAGATGTCCTGCGCCTGCTCGATGACGCTCGGTACTTTCACGGCAAAGCGACCTTCGCCGGTGTCGAGCGCACCGGCCGGAATCAAACGGTTGTTGTTGACGATGTTCGCCCACAACTGCTCGTTGGAAATCTGGTAACTCTCGAGTGCCGCAGGATCGATCAGCGCCTCGAGCACTTCCTCGCGCTGACCGTTCAGCTCTGCCGACAGCACTTGCGGAATCGCCTCGATGTCGTCGCGCAGCTGAACGGCGGTGTTGTACAGCACCCGCTCCGGTACATCCTCGCCGAGCAAGTTCACCTGGATGATCGGAAAGTCGTTGGTGTTCTGTTCCTGAACGATCGGCTCTTCGGCCGTGCTCGGGATCTTTGCCTTCGCGCGATCAACCGCGTCGCGAACGTCGATCGATGCCTTCTGCAGCGGATAGTCGGCGTTGAACTCGATCACCAGCGTGCCGGCACCCTCGGACGCATACGACGTCAGTTCCTTGATGCCCTCGATGGAGCGCATCTCGGTTTCCATCGGCATTACCAGCAGGCGCTCGGAATCTTCCGGCGAGATGCCCTCGTGTGGAATCGTCACGACGAAGAACGGCACTTCGATGTGCGGTTCCGACTCGACGAGGATCGCCTTGTCCGATGCGATGCCGGCGATGACCACCATCGCGAGAATCAGCAGCGTGGTGCGCGAACGTTGGATCGCGGCATCAATGATTGCGTACATCTTGGGATCTCGCGGGGGGAGGCTCGGTGAAGGGGTTTGGTTGGCGACGGCTAGTTTACAGCCGGTAGTTTATGCGGGCCTGCAGTTTATGCGGGAGGAGGGCGACGTGCGATTGTCCGGGACGCGGCCGTGCGGTTACGCTGCCGTTCCTCGCTGTACCGTAGAGCTTTTCGGCATGTACCAATCCGACGGGCGGGTCCGCTGGCCCGTCAAGTTGTGGTACGCAGCTGGCCAGACCGGTCAATCCGTTACCGACTTCGGTTTCGGCACGCTGTTGTTCATCTATTACAACCAGGTGCTGGGCCTCTCGGGCTCGTACACGGGGCTCGGCGTCGCCGTCGCACTCTTCTTCGACGCGCTGGTCGACCCGGCGGTGGGTTCCTGGTCCGACGGGTTCCAGTCGAAAAAGTGGGGCCGCAGGCATCTATTCATGGCGGCCGCCATCGTGCCGCTCGGGCTGGTCTTCTTCGGTCTCTTCTGGCCGCCCGAAGGCCTGACGCAGATGCAGCTGTTCATGTGGTTCACGCTGTTCAGCATATTGGTCCGCACGGCGCTGACGTTCTTCAACGTCCCGTTCCTGTCGCTTGGCGCAGAGTTGTCGCAGGACTATTCAGAGCGCACGCAGATCGTCGCGGTGCGTATCGCGATCGGCGCGTTCTCCATCCTCACGGTTACCGCAGTCGGCTGGAATTTCTTCTTCGTAGGCACGCCGCAGGATCCCACGCCGCAACTGACGCGCGCGCCGTATTTCGACTACGCGATCGCCTCCGCGGTGCTGATGATGGTGGTGCTCACGGCGTCTACGCTGTACACGGCACGTTCGATTCCGCACTTGGCCGGCTCGCGCCAGAAGCCACGCCCGTTCGGCGTACGACAGGTCTACCGGGATCTGTTCGAAGCGCTCGGCAACAGTTCGTTCCGTGTGCTGTTCTTCGGCACGTTGATCTATTTCATCTACGCCGGCACGCAAGGTGCGCTGTGGATGCACCTGATGACGTTCTACTGGCAGCTCGATACGAAGGGTATTCAATGGATCCAGTACGCCGGCCTCGTCGGCGCTATCTGCGGAATACCGCTCGCGCCACAGTTCAACCGTTGGTTCGACAAGAAGTGGACTGTGATCGTCGGTGTGTCGGTGAGTGCCCTCACCGACACGGTTCCGGTGCTGCTGAAGCTGTTCGACGTGATGCCGGCGAACCATGCGGCGCTCGTGCCCATTCTGATCGGCCTTTCGAGCCTCGGTTCGTTCTTCGGGGTGCAGGCGTCCATCACCGTGGGCTCGATGATGGGCGACGTCGCCGACGAGCACGAACTGAAACACGGCACGCGGCAGGAAGGCGTGTACTTCGGCTCGTACAGCTTCTCGCAGAAATGCACCGGCGCGCTCGGTAACTTCATAGCGGGCGTCGCGATCGACCTGATCGGATTGAATCCGAACTCGAAAGTCGGCGAAGTGCCGCAAGACGTTCTGAATCACTTCGGCGCGTCGTACGGGCTGATCGCGTTGTTGATCGTCGGAGCGATATGGGTTTTCCTGCCGTACTCGCTGAACAGCAGGCGTCACGCTCAAGTGCTGGTGGAACTCGCGAAGCGGCGTCCGGCAGACGCCGAGTCGGTGCCCGGCATGCCGGCACCCGACACAGCAATACCGGAGCCGGTGCCGGGCGGATAGATCGAAGAGGAGTTGATGATGCAACGCGGTGTGCTCGTATCCACTGAACAATTCAACCCGGCCGCGCTGGTGGACTTCGCCAAGGCGCTCGACGCACGCGGATACGACAGCCTGTGGCTGCCGGAACTGTTCGGCCGCGAACCGATCGCGACGGCGGGTTATCTGTTGGGCACGACCGAACGTATCGCAATCGCCACCGGCATTGCGAACGTGTATGTGCGCGACGCACATGCAATGGCGCAGGCGCGCCACACGCTGGCGGAATTGTCGGGCGGCCGCTTCATGCTCGGTCTCGGTGTGTCGAATGCGGGACTCAACACGTCGCGCGGCCACACGTGGCAACCGCCGTTGAAGAAAATGACTGCGTTTCTCGACGCGCTCGACAAGGTAGAGGTCGCGGCGCCGGCAGCACCGCGTTGCCCCACTTACATCGCCGCGCACGGACCGCAGTTGCAAACGCTCGGTGCAAAACGCACCGATGGCGTGATCACGTATCTGATGACGCCGCTGCACGCGCAGCAGACACGCGAAAGAATCGGCCGCAGCGCAGTGCTCAGCGTCGTCGCAATGTTCCTTGCCGAACGGGATCCAACCGTCGCGCGTGCCAAGGCCCGCTCGGCGCTGAAGATGTATGTGCGTCTCGACTACTACCACCGCGAGTGGCGCAAGCTCGGTTTCGTTGATGCCGACTTCGCAGACGGCGGCAGTGATCGACTGATCGATACCCTGGTTGCGTGGGGCGACGACGCCACGCTGCGCACGCGCATTGCGGCATTCGAAAATGCGGGCGCCACACGGGTGATCGTGATGCCGCTCGCCATTCAGTCGAAACAGGGTCTCGATCTGCGCGTGCTCGACGCGCTCGCGCCGGCGCGCGCATAGCGCTCAATTCGTCTTCTTCTTGGTGCTCTTCGCCGCGGCGAGTTGCGCCGGAACAAACTGCTCCATCACGGCCTTGTCGAGCTGATCGAACGGCAGCAATCCCTGGCTCAGTAGAAAATCGTGATACGCGTGTGCATCGAAGCGCCCGGGTAGCGCGAGTTCGGCGCGCATGCGCAACGCGTTGAGGCGCGAGTAGCCGTAGAAGTACGACGTGGCCTGGCCGGGTGCGGTGAACGTGTAGCGATCGATTTCCTGTTTCGCCATCGGCTCGGACAACTGCAATTCCTCTCGCAGAAAACGTTGCGCGGCATCCGTTTCGAGCAAGCCGAGGTTCAGCATCGGATCGAGGAACGCGCGCGCCTCCCTCATCATCCGCATCTGCAATGCGCCCAGTTGCCCTTCGGGCGGCAGGTGTTCCTTCATCACGGCTTCGGCATACAGCGCCCAACCTTCGACGTTGGCGCTGTTGAACGCATACACCACGCGGGCCGTCGACACGCCCTGTTCGATCATCGCAGCGAACTGCAATTCGTGGCCGGGGCGCGCTTCGTGTGCGGCGAGCGTCCATGCGATCGCGCCGTAGTTGAAGTCGTCCATCGGTGCGTCGGCGCTTGCGTTCGGGTTCGAGGTCGGCAGAACGAATTGCGCGGGTTCGCCCGTGTTACCGACGAGGCGCGGCGGATCGAGGCGCGGTGCGGGAGTCGCCGCCGACTCCGCTTCGGTTGCGAGGCGGATGGCGGCATCGCGTTGCGGCAGCGTTACGATACTCTCGCGCCGCACGATGTCTTCGATGTGGTGCAAAACCTGCGTGTACGTCTCGAGCAGGCGATCGTTCGGAATGGTCTCCTTCTTCAGCGCCTGTATGACGCTCTTGTAGTCGGTATCTTTCCATCCGCGTGCAACTGCCACTTGCGCTGCGAGCACCGTCATCTCGTCGCGCGTCTGCAGGTAGTTGGCGAGTGCCGCGTCCATCAACACCTGCGGATCGATGTCCACGCCGTAGTTCTGCAACGCGTCTGCGTAGAGTTCGCGCGGCAGCCGGCTGCTCTCTCGCGCACGCGGCAGCACTACGGTTCGAAGCCATTCGCCGTAGCTGTCGAACTGCTTGCGCAAGGTCGCGTAGTCGGCCTGCCAGCCGTCTAATCCGCTCGCGGTCAGCAACTCACCGATGCCGTCGAGGTAACGGTTCTGGTTGTCGAGATATTGTTTCGCTTCAACGATCCACGGTCCGAGCAGTGCGGCGTTGCCGGCTTGTTCGTCGAAGCGCGCTTGAGCGAGTACAGTGATCGGTGTGTAGCCTTCTTCAGCGCCAACATATCGACGAAGGCGCGTCACCGCCGCCTGTTGGCGATCCTTCGCCACACGATCGTCGAGCAACGTCCGAAACCCCTGGAACACCGACTGCGCCAGATCGAAGAACGGCAACAGATATTTTCGGGAGAGTTCGGACGTTCTGCGTTGATCGCGTGCGGCGTCGATGAGAATGTCGAGATCCTGTCGCACCCGCGGGTCAGTGGCTGCCGCGTGCAACGCGTCGAGTTTCCGTTCCACCGCTGTGGCATCCGCTTCGAAGCGTTCGCCGTTGCGTGGCCCGAGGTCGATGATCTCGGCGTCGTGACCCTCCACCCCGAGCGAGGCGGCTGCCTCGGGGTTGTAACGCGCGTTTACCTCGAGCAGCAGTTGCGCGTTGCGGTTGCTCTCTTCGATCCAATCGTTCGACGTGGCGAACGAAGTGCCTGAGGACGCGATCGCGAACAGAAATAGTAGCGTACGAGTCATGAGGGGAATCCCTGCGTATCCTGGGTAAGCGTCGTCGGAATATGATCGCCCATCCGGACTATGGGGAACACGACATGACCGACGACGCTTTGGAGCTCGGCACCATCAAACGCGCGCGCGGCTGCTTCGAAGCACGCCTCGAACGATTCCTCGAGCACGATCAGAAGACGGTATGGGCGATGCTCACCGACCCCGCGAAGCTGCCCGAGTGGCTGGCGCCGGGTGAGTTGTCGTCGAAGCAGGGCGGCCCCGCGAAGCTCAACTTCCCGGAAAGTGGCACGATCATCGACAGCCGCGTCAGCGCGATCGAAGCGCCGCGACTGATCGAATATTCGTGGAGCGGCCCGGGTGAACCGGAACGGCCGGTGCGTTGGGAGACAACACCCGAAGACGGCGGCACGCGTCTTACGCTGACGCTGCGCATTCCCGAGACCGAAGACATCGCCCGATCATGCGCGGGCTGGGAAGCGCACCTGCAGATGCTGCTGGCAGCGATCGAAGGCGTGCCGATCAAGTTTCCGTTCGACCGCTTCAAAGCGACGCGGGAGTTGTACAAGGCGCTCGTCGCAGCGGGCGGTTGATTGGGGGGGAACGCGCGGTTGGCGAAACGCGCGAGGTCTGCCGTAGTTGGCACTACAATCGAACGCCATTCATCGGGAAGAACACATGGCCGCAAACACAGCCGACGAACGCATGCACCCGGTTCGCAACGAACCGGCCTGGAGCGAGAGCTACTACTTCAACTTCGTCGATCCCGACACGAAGGTCGCCATGTTCACACGCATGGGTTTTCGTCCCGGCGATGGCTGGGCCGACGGATTGCACGCGGTGTATCTCGGCGGTGATCGTGTCGCGTTCACGTACGGTCGTCGCACCATCGAACGCGACCTGTCGCAGTACGACGGCAATCTCGCGGTCGGCGGATTGCGCATCGACTGTGTAGAACCGTTCGGCCTGTGGCGCGTGGCGTACTCGGGGCCGGCACAGGACATCGCCGATGCGGCGATTCTGCTCGAGCGCAGCAAACTGCGGCCGGAAGGCTGGTATCGCGACGCGCAACTCGACATGTCCGTCGATTTCCGCGCACTCACCGAACCGCATTACGCAGCCGCAGGCACACGTGGTCACTTCGAACAGACGGGCGAGGTGAGGGGCGAAATCACGATTGGTGGTCGAACGATGCAGGTAACGGGTTTCGGCGTTCGCGACAAGTCGTGGGGCCCGCGCGATTGGGGCGCAGCGGCACCGGCACAACCCCCAGGCGCCGCTACGAAACCGTCAGGCCCGGCGCCGTTCGTCAACTGGTTCTCGATGAACTTCGGCAGTGAACTCGCGCTCGGGGGTTCGTGCGGACGAGCGACCGACGGCGCCATGCGCGGTGCCGGCTGGATACATCACGACGGACACACCGAAGATCTGCACGACGTCGTCATCGACAGCGAATACAAGCCGAACTCGATTCTGCATCGCGCGGTGCGGCTCACCGGACGCGCGGCGAACGGTCGCAAGATCAGCATCGACGGTCGCGTGCTGACCGTGTGCCCCACCAAGATTCCGATGCCCGGCGGCGCGACGTTCGTCAACGAAGGCCTCGCCGAGTTTCGTTGCGACGGCTTGACCGGTTACGGCATCAGCGAACACTGGCACCGGGTGACGGGCGCCGGCTGAGCGCTATCGATGGCTCCGCGGACTGGCTGCAGTTACGGCCGGACGCTGCGCAGGTAGTCGTTCAGAAACGTGCCGTTCGGGTCGATCGCGTCGCGCGCTTTCCACCATTCAGACCAGCGCGGATGGCGCTGCGACAACGTTGCGCCGTCGAGATAGTTCACCTTTCCCCAATGCGGGCGGCCGTCGTATGCGTTGAAGATTTCCTCGCACGCGCGGAAGTAAGGCTCGTCGTCGAGGTTCACGTCCTGGTGCACGGAGATCGTCACGGTCGGTCGTTCGTACGCGGTCGACATCCATACGTCGTCAGCCGCGAGCGTTCGATATTCGACCGGCCATTTGAGGTCGGGAAACCGCTTATGGATCAGCGCTCGAATGTCGTTCATGCACGCAGGCCCGTCTTCCGCCGGCACGCTGTATTCCATTTCGGTGTGCAACGTGGGGCGATGGTTGGAAAGCACTTCGTAGCTCCACGCGCAGCGCGAACCTTCTTCGGCGAGCGGATACACCGCATCGGCCGTAGTCGTGTCGGTTGCCTTCGCGACGCAAGCATCGGTGTGCGGATACCAGAAGAACTCGAAGTGGCGCGTCTGTTCGATCAGCGAATCGAGCTTCGGCATCAGCGATTCGTACTGCTCCGACCAGCCGCGCTCCTGCAGACGATACGCGTCGGCCAGCTGTAGTTGCAGTTGCGTCACCACGCCGAACGCACCGAGATTCAGTCGCGCGGCGCGGAACAACTCCGCGTTCCGTTGCGCGTTGCATTCGACGATGTCGCCCGAGGCGGCGACGAGACGAATGCCCGTAACCGAAGCCGTCAGGTTCTGTAGCGCGCGACCCGTGCCGTGCGTGCCGGTTGCTACTGCACCTGCGATCGCTTGCCGATCGATGTCACCCTGATTGCGCAGGCTGAGACCCTGATCGTGTAACGCGCGGCCGAGCGCGTAGATGCGCGTGCCGGACCATACCCACGCCCGCTTCGTCGCGGCATCGGTGCTCACCACGCCCGCGAGTCCCGATGCGTCGATGATCACGCCGTCGCTGAGCACGAGCGGCGCATGGCTGTGCCCCGCACCGGCGACGCGAACCGACTGTAGGGACGCCACCGCGGTTCGCACGATTGCGGCGGTATCGGCTTCGCTGCGAATGAAGTACAGCGCCGCCGGTTTCGAACGTTGCCGTCCTGACCAGTTCTTCCACGAAGCCATGGGCAATCCCCCTGTATCCGGCAAAGATGTGTGCGGCAAAACGCGCACGCTTGCATCGAACGGCGATGTCGTCAACCTGCGCCGGTGTAAGCGATACTCGACTGCCGCCCGTGCATGAGTGTTTCGCCATGAATCTGGATCGCGTCACCACAGGCAACGACGTGCCGCACGAAATCAACGTCGTGATCGAAATTCCGATGAACTCGGATCCGATCAAGTACGAACTCGACAAGAGTACCGGCGCGATGTTCGTCGACCGGTTCGTGTCCACCTCTATGCACTATCCGTGTAACTACGGCTACATCCCGCACACGCTCGCCGACGATGGCGATCCGGTGGACGTGCTCGTGGTCACGCCGTTTCCCGTTGTTCCCGGAGTGGTTGTGCGCTGCCGACCGGTCGGAATGCTGGAGGTGACCGACGAAGAGGGCATCGATACCAAGTTGCTGGCGGTGCCGATCGAAAAACTGTCGCCGCTGTATCGCAACGTGAAGTCACCGCAGGATTTCGCGCCGCTCGTACTCGATCAGATTCAGCACTTCTTCGCACACTACAAGGATCTGGAGCCCGGCAAGTGGGTGCGCGTCGAAGGCTGGAAGGATGCGGGCGCTGCGAAGGACGAGATCCTGCGGAGCGTGGCGCGTTACGCGCGCGCCGACCCCAAGCCGGTTTACTGATTGCCTTCGATTTCGTTCCCGTGTCAGGGGCGTTGTCGAAAACGCGAGTCGCGCGGAAGGTCTCGCGCGACTTCAGCTCTTGCCGTAGTCGAGCCCGTACCAGCGTTCCGGCTTCATCGTGATGACGACGGCTTCGTCGCCTTCCATCGAGCTTGCCAGCAATTGATCGCCGGCTTCTTGGCCGAGGTAGCGATGGCATAGCGGCCGCGCGTCCGCTTCGAGGTCGCGCGGCCGATAGCCGATCACCGGCCCTTGCACCGTGACATATGCCGGTGGGCGCTGTTCGGTTTGCACGCAAAGGCTGAACGCGCCGGCGGCTTTGATCAGCTTCAGCTTGCGCGAGTCGGGCGCCACGTGAATCTCCACGTTGCCGCCGGCCGTGACGAGATACCAGATGGGCGACAACTGCGGCGGATGCCCGGGATCGTTCACGCTGACGATTGCAATGTGCACGCCGCGCAGGAACGCCTCGCGCTCGGCGCGTGTGGTTCTGTGTAACGTATCCGGCATGGTCGAGTGCTCTTGAATGTATGGGCTTCGAAAGCCGGATCAGACGATGCGTCCGTTGCGCGCGGCGGTGTATTCGCCGTCGCGCAGCGCCACTTCACCGTTCACGATCACGGCGCGGTAGCCGGTCGCGCGACGCACGTAGCGACGGGCCTCGCCCGGGAAGTCGTCCACCAGTTCTTCGGCGCCGCACGCGAGCCGATCGAGGTCGAACAGCACGAGGTCGGCGGCTTTGCCTGCTTCCAGTGTGCCGCGGTCACGGATGCCCCAGTCGGCGGCAACTTCGCCGGTCATTCGATGCAGCGCGCGTTCGAGCGTGAGGTGTCCGGTCTCGCGCACGTAGTGCTCGAGCATGTGCGTCGTATCGCCTGTTCCGCAGAACTGCGTGATGTGCGCGCCGGCATCGGAGGCGCCGAAATGACACAGCGGGTGCTCGATGAGGCGCGCCACCGCGGCCTTGTCGGCGTTGATCACGTTCTTCAGCTGGAACTCGGTGTCGAGACCGTCTTCGAGCGACAGGTCGAGGATCACTTCGCCGAGTTCCTTCCCCTCGGTCTGCGCGATCTCGGCGAGATAGCGGCCCCGATAGCGTTCGTTGTTCGGCGACTTCACCTTACCGACCGACAGGAACGGCAACGCGCCGCTCATACCTTGCGCGTTCTTCATCTCCGCAACCAGCGTGGTGCGGGTATCCGCGTTGCCGAACTTGCCGGCGCGATCCTTCAGCGGCATGTCCATGATTTTCTTCCAGCTGGGCAGTGCGTACAGCAGCATGCTGGTTTCGGACAAACGCATGTTCAGATCGAAGCAGCGCGGCATCACCTGGCCGAACACGCGCGCGCCGCGCTTCTGCTGTGCTTCCAGCGCCTCGATGATCTCGTTGGCATTGGGCGACGTAGGTGACGAAAGCACCGGCTGCAACGAGCATGGAATGCCGGCGGCAACGCTGAGGTCACCCAATTCGCGGATGTTGTCGAGTTCCTGCTTCAGATCGGGGAAATAGGGCACCACCTGCCACATGCCGCGACCACTCTTTGCCATCGCTTTGCAAAGTGCCGTCTTCTCCCGCAGGTCGGCGTAGCGGCTCGGCACCGGCTGCATGTTCTCGTCGATGTCGACGTACGACGACGAGATACCGAGCGCACCCGCGGCCATCGCTTCTTCGACGATTGCACACATGGCGGCAATCTCTTCGTCGGTCGCCGCGCGCTGCTGGCTGGCGGCGCCCATCACGTACATGCGCAGCGCCGAGTGACCGATCAAGGCGCCCACGTTAATGCCGAGCTTCGGACGGATGAAATCGAGGTACTGTCCGAACGTTTCCCAACTGAACGGCACTGCCGCGTCGAAGGTCGGCTTTTTGATGTCTTCGATCACCGCGAACATGCTGACGATCTTTGCGCGCCCTTCCGGCTTGATGGGCGCGAGACTCAGCGAACAGTTGCCGATCACGACGGTGGTAATGCCGTGTTCCATCGACGGGGTTGCGAGGCCGTCCCAGCACAGTTGCGGGTCGAAGTGCGTGTGAATATCGATGAAGCCGGGCGCGAGGATGGCACCGGCGCCGTCGATTTCCTGTTTTCCGCGCCCGGTTACACGGCCGACTTCGGTGATCTTCCCGTCCGCCACTGCGAGGTCGCCCTTGTATGACGCCGCACCGGTGCCGTCGACGATGGTTGCGTTGCGAATCACGAGGTCGGGTTGGTTCATGGTGCGTGCTCCGATGGCTGGCCACCTTCTGGCGGACGGGCTTGTGGCGGACGTGGATGTTCGAGGAGCAACATGGTGGCCGAATCCCTCCCGCTGGGCAACGCGGCCGGACAAGCGCGTTAGAGCCGCAGCATGTCGAACGGTCCTTTGCCGTCCGGCAGTGCGGGCCGCGAAATGAGTTCGTCGATGGGCTCGCCGCCCGCGTAACGCGCCAGCAACTCATCGGGATCGAAGATCACGCCGATCGGGTTCGCCGCGAACTCCGGGCTGCGCATCCAGCGGTCGACCGATTCCGCGGTCGGGAGGTTGTCCACCTGCAGTTCCACGCGGCTGCCGTCCGGATCTTTGTAGTACATCGACGTGGTCGGGCCGTGATTCACGCACCAGTACGGTGTGATACCACGCGCCTTGAGGCGCACGTAGGTGTTCAACAGATCGCCGAGATCGGCATGCGTGAACGCGATGTGATCGGTGCCGGCGGCGTTGTCGACCTGTTCGACGAGGTTGGGCAACCGCGCGATTGCGATGCGGTGGTGTTCCTCGTCGTACGTCAGGAACGCGAGCATGCCGTTCGAATGCACGACCTTGGCGCCGAGCACGGTGCAATACCAATCGAACAGTTCGTCGAAGCGCGCGGTGCGGCGCACGACGTGTGCGAGTTGCGAAGGGGCGATTGGTCCGCGGGATTGATCGAGGCGCGCGCCGCGGGCGGCGACGGCCGGACGTTCTGCAGTGAGGGTCATCGTGATTCTCCGGGAGATGAAGGGTTGTTCGTAACGTCGGCCCAGAAGGACTCGACGAGTGTTGCGGCATCAGCCGCGTTCGCGGCGGTGCCATAGACATAGTGATCGGGACGCACCAGTGCGGCGATCGCGCCGCGTTCGCGAAGCCACGCGTCGGCGCTTGGGCCGCCACATTCGACAACAGCGCCGGCGCCCAGCTGCACCACGCGCGTTTTCGGCCGACTCGCAAAAACCGGTTCTCCGGCTGCGACGATCAGCCGCACATCCGCGCCAACGACATCGTCGAGGCGCGCCGCGACACCTGCGGACTTCACGTACGGCTGAGGGAACAGCTCGCCAGCACCAGGCGAGTTCCGCCGCAACACGCCGTGTGCAAGCTGCGCGGCCTGGCCGCCTTGTCCACCCAGCGGATTGTTGCCTGCCTGGCGTGCGGCGATCAGGAACACGTCACGCTCCTTCGCCCGCTGCGTGTCCTGTTCGCATACCACGCGCCCGAGTGCGACGGACGTTTCGACGATGTGGCGCAAGTGCGGTGCGCGTTCCGCTTCGTAGCTGTCTAGCAACGCACTCGGAGCCAAACCACCGAGCACCAGGTCTAGCTTCCACGCGAGGTTTGCCGCATCGCGAATGCCGGAACACATACCTTGTCCCATGAACGGCGGCATCTGATGCGCGGCGTCACCCGCGAGCAACGTACGCCCGACGCGCCATTGCCGCGCGATGAGCGCGTGGAATCGATACACCGCCATACGCACGAGTTCGAGCGCCGTTTCGCCACCCCACGGCGCGAGCAGTTGCCACACCGACGCGGGCGTGGCGATCGACTCTCGGGTCTCGCCGGGCAACAACATGAATTCCCATCGCCGGCGACCAGGACCCGCAGGCACACACGTGGTCGGCCGCGCCGGATTGCAGAACTGATAAGCGGTTGCCGGGTCGAGACCGATATCGCGCTTCGGCTTCGTGTCGATGACCACCCACGGTTCGTCGAAGCCGAGATCGTCCATCGCAACGCCCAGCGCATTGCGCACGAAGCTCGACGCGCCGTCACATCCCACTGCGAAGCGTGCACGAACCGTTTCGGTACGGCTGGCGCGACGCACCGTCAGCTCGGCCGCTTCGTCGGTCTGCACGAGATCGACACACTCGGCGCCGTACCATGCAGAAACGCCAACGAGTTCACCGAGGCGATCGCGCAGAATGCGCTCGAGCTCTGGCTGCACGAACATGTAGCTCGCTTCCCAACCGGACCGCGAGCTGCCGGGCTCCATGACGAGATGCACCAGCAATTCGCCGTTTGCGTTCTCGAACCGATATTCGGTCGCAGGACTCATTGTCGGGAGCAAGCGGTCCATAACGCCCACTTCCTGCAGCACGCGCGCGATCTCATGATCGAGATGCACCGCACGCGGCAAGGGAAACACCTGTTCGTCGCGCTCCACCACGAGCACGCTTCGACCGCGCCGTGCGAGCAACGCCGCGAGCACGGCGCCCGTCGGACCTGCACCGATCACGACGCAGTCGAAATCGACTGCGGAGCTCACCCGAGCACCGTCTCGGTTTTACCCGGCGCCGCAACGTTCTCGATTGCGCCGATGCGGTCGATTTCCACGCGCACGCGGTCGCCCGCATGCAGGAACTGCGGCGGTTTCATTGCACCGCCCACGCCGGACGGTGTGCCCGTGAATATCACGTCACCCGGATCCAGCGTGAATGCGCTCGACAGTTCGTGTACTTGCGCGAAGCAATCGAAGATCAGCTGCGACGTATTCGAACTCTGCCGCAGTTCGCCGTTGACGAACGTGCGCAAGCCGAGCGTGTGCGGGTCGCCGAGTTCGTCGGCCGTGACGATCCACGGTCCGATGGGCGCGTGCGTGTCGAACGATTTTCCCAACGTGAACTGTGGGGTGCGCAGCTGCCAGTCGCGCACCGACACGTCGTTGCCGCAGCAGTAACCGAAGATCGCTTCGTGCGCGCGCGCCGCAGGAACGCGCCGCGAGCGTTTGCCGATCACGAAGCAGAGCTCGCCTTCGTAGTCGATCGCGTTCGGCGCGGTCGACGGAATCTCGAACGCATCGTACGGCCCCGCGACGGAGTTCCACTGCTTGTTGAACCAGATCTGGTGCTTCGGCGGCTGCATGCCGCTTTCCTTCACGTGATCGGCATAGTTGAGTCCGATCGCGAGCACCTTGCCGGGATTGCGAATCGGCGCCTCGAGCGTGACCGCGGCGAGCGGAATGCGCGCGGCGTTCGCACGCCGTTCAGCGTTTCGCGCGCGTTGCCACGCTTCGTCGCCGGCTTCGAGGAACGTCTTCATGTCCGTTGGCAGGCCCGGTTCTGCGGCCGCCAGATCGATCAGCGCGTCGCCGACCACCAGACCGATCCGGGTTTTTCGATCGTGCGTGAACGTTGCGAGTTTCATCAGGTGCTCCTTCCGCGCCAAAAGGCGCGCGTGGCCGCGCCGGAGGCGCGTGTGGTAGTAGTAAACGAACGAGTGCGTCGGCGTGTGCCGCGACCATCGTGGGGCTTGCGGGATCGCGGCCCGACAATCGGCGACATTCCGGCGCCATCGCGAACATCAACGCGGCGGCGCCGACCAGGATGTAGTGAAAGTGCACGTGGTCCATCGGCGGCGCGATACCCGCGGCAACCACTTCGTCGTGCAAGCGCTTCGTGGTCGCGTAGTAAGGCTTCACGTGCCGGTCGACGATCCACGCGAGACGCCAATCGTCGTATTTGCCCTCCTGCACCATGATCCGGTTCAGCTCCGGCCGGTGCGCGCTGAACTCGACGAAGCGGCGGATCACGTTGGCGAGCCGATCGACCGGTTCGAGTCCGTCGGAGTCCTGCTGTGCGAGCGCGAGTTCTGCGGATTGGTCTTCGAACAGCGCTTCGATCGCGGCCTTCCACAACGTCTCCTTCGAGCCGAAGTGATAGGTGATGAGCCCGCGGTTCACGCCCGCTTCGGTCTCGATCTCGCGCGTGCCGATGGCGTCGTAGCCGCGCTCGGCGAACAGCGAAATGGCCGCTTTCAGCAGCTTGTCGCGGGTCGCCTGCGCGCGTTCCTGCACCAGCTCGCGTTTCGGAATCGGCATCGTAGAGAGCCCGTTAACTTGTCAATTGACAAAAATAATATCGATGATTTTGACGAGTGACAAGTTTTATTTCATGACGGTTTGTTTCGGTGAAAGAAAAGGAAGCGGCACTCAGCGCTGCGGCGTGATGCCCAAATGCCGGTTGCCGAGACCGAGCTGCAGAATCGCGTCGTACGTGGCGAACTTGTAGAGGTCGCCCAGCGTTGGATAGTTGAAACACGCGCGGTTGAACAGGTCGGCATCTGCGCCTTGCAGCATCGCCATGAGTCCGATGTGCACCACGTCGGTTGCGTGTTCGCCCATCACGTGCACGCCGAGCAACTGCATGTTGCCTTTGTGGAACAACAGTTTCAGAAAGCCGCGTTCGTCGCCCACGATGTGGCCGCGCGCGGTGTCGCTGTAACGCGCGCGGCCGACGATGTACGGGATGCCTTTCTGTTTCAGCGCCGCTTCCGTGTCGCCGACCATGCTCGCTTCGGGAATCGTGTAGATACCGGTGGGTTGCAGCGACGCGAGCGCAGCCTTCGCGGTGATACCGAACGCGTGCGTCATCGCCCAACGCGCCTGCTCCATGCCGGTCGCTGCGAGCGCAGGTGGGCCGATCACGTCTCCCGCCGCGTAGATGTGTTTGACCGCGGTGCGGTACTTCTCATCGACGTTCAGCAGGCCGCGCTTTCCGGCGGTAAGGCCGGCCGCCTGTAGATTCAAGTCCTCGGTATTACTCGTGCGCCCTGCGCAGACGAGCACGCCGTCGGCGGCAAGCGTCTTGCCGCTCTGCATCGTCAACACCACGTCGCGCGGACGCGATACGTCGCACGACACCACGCGTTCGTTCCAGTGGAAATGCACGCCGCCCGCCGACATCGCGTCGGCCAACGCGAGCGAGACTTCCGCGTCGAGGAACGGCAACAGCGTGTCGCGGCCGTCTACCAGATGCACCTGCGCGCCAAGCACGGCAAACGTGCTCGCGTATTCGCTGCCGATGACGCCGGCGCCGATCACTACCAGGCGCTTCGGCAACGTCGTGACCGCCAACAGTTCATCCGAGTCGTGCACGCGCGGATCGGTGAAGGGGAACTCGGGCGGCTGCCAGGGTGAAGAGCCGGTGGCGATCAGAAATCGGTCACCCTGAAGCAACGTCTTACTACCATCCGGCGCGGCAACACGAACGGTGTGCGGGTCGACGAAGCTCGCCGTGCCGTGAAAGCGCGCTACACCCACACGATCGAGATTCGATTCGACACGCTTGCGTTCCGCCGCCGAGACGGCGTCGCGATGACGCGTGAAATCGGCCACGGTGGTTTCGCGCCGCACCGAAAGGTCCACGCCGAACAAACGACGCGATTGCCAGCCCGACAGTGCGAGGGCGGTCTCGCGCAGTGTTTTGCTGGGTACGGTGCCGGAGTTGAGCCCGGCGCCGCCGATGCTGGAGGCCTTCTCGATCAGCGCGATGCGGTGACCGAACAGCCCGGCCGATACGGCACCCGACGTTCCGGCGGGACCGCCGCCGATGACGATGAGGTCGAAGTGACGGTCGGGCATGGAATGATCCTCTTGGGTGAAGGGGGGGACGATAGGGAGGAGGGGAGAAAGCCGGGCGTGCATCC
>CAZLDA010000007.1:0-8008 GCA_964557875.1 uncultured Pseudomonadales bacterium
GCAGAGACTGCGCGCGAGTTCGTCTTTCGCTCGCACTGTCGGCGCCATCGTGTGGGAGCGACGAATGAGACCGAGGCCGCCATCGTACTTGCCGATCCGACAGAACGTCGTCCCGACGGCCAACAGAACAAACGGATCGTTGTGGTCCGCCTGCAACGCGAGCCGGGTTTCATCCATCAACATGGCTTCATCGCCGAGCGGGTCCTGACTGCCGCCATTGATGATTTGCCACGACAACAAACTCGCGAGACTCGCGTGGGCGAGTCCGTCGCCCGGCGCGCGCGCAATCGCGAGCCTCAACAGGCCGAAGCGTTCGGCGATTCGCGCGGGGTCGTAGTAGTTGAGCTGGTCGGCCTTGAGCATCAGTCGCGCGTAGCCCAGCTGTTCCGGAGCGACTCCGGCCATTCGACGCAACTCATGGTCGCCGATGGTGCGGATCGCGCCTTCGCCGATCATCTCCGAAATCCGCTGGCGCTTTTGCGGGAACTCTGCCGCCGGCTCTTCGGCTTGGTGCGCCCACACGATTTCGCCCGAATCGACGTCACGCACGAACCACGAAAGCGCGATGCGGTCCGCGCGCGGTTCCAGCCCCACATCGATCTCGTAATCGAGTGGGTAATTGCGTTGGTGGCCGCCGGTGTTCCGCAGGTGAGGTCGATAGATTCCGCCCTGCCAACTCAGATAGCGCGCGATAAACTCGACGATCGTCGAGGTATCGCCTTGGGCCGGCGTGCTCGACGATTGCACCGCAACGCGGATTCTGTCTTCCCCCGATTTCGCGGGCGTGTGTTGGGGTGGGTCAGGTCGCCCCGCGGCACGTTCGCCCAACTGTCGTTCGATGGCGCGGGCCAGCTTCGACTCGTAATCCTCCCGCTGGAGCTGGTACTTCAGGATCGCTTGTCGATCGAGGATCGCGAGGCGGAGCCCGCGGGGCAGGCTCGTTGGTGCGAGGTGGACCGCGAGAAACGGCAGGTTCAGATCAGATGCGAACGCGACTTCCTTCTGACAGTTGTGCGATGCCGCAGCGGCGGGCGATACGAAGAAAAGAAACAGCGACGCCCGCTCGATCGCCGACGCAAGTTCGTCGCGCCAGACCGCACCCGGACTGATGCCTTCGTCGTACCAGATCCGAAAGCCGCGTTCGTGCAACCGCGTCAGCTCGCTGTAAACGACGCCCGCATCCTCATGTCCGTAGCACACGAACACATACGGCTCTTCACCTTCGTACGCTCGAAAGGGGGCGTCCGCCACGAATTCGCCTCGTACTACGCCAAGCGCGATCTGCCGCTCGGCGAAATCAACAGGAAATCGTGGTGAAGGTCTCGGGGTTCCTGGCGCCGTGCCGCTGCATGTCTCCAACGGCCCTGGCAGCGGCTTCGAAGTGGTCCTTCGTGATCGTCTTCGTGCCCACCTTTTCGCTCAGCATCGCCGCCAGGAACCCTGCCGACCACGCGCATTGGTTCACGAGGCGCTCGCACCGCTGCCACTTGTGCCAGTTTCTCTTCACGAATACGCCGTGATAGTGCTGGCGATCGTCTTTGACGCCAGGTGCGAGCTCGACCTTGACGGTTTTTGTCCACGCGAGCGTCCCGTCGTCGAACGAGCGCCACAACTCTTCGGCCGCTTGTTTGAACTCCGCGTCCGTCGGCGGCGTCGGGGCACGGTCTCGGCCAGTGACGCAATAATCTTCGTCACTCTCCGCCTCGACCGTCTCCGCTTTCGCTTGGGTACGTGTGCACGAAGATATGAGCAGCGCGAGCCCACCCAACGACGAACTGCGCAGCATCGCGCGCCGAGTCGTCGAAACCGCTTCTTCTCCTGCCATGGTCCTCCCCTCCAAAGGACATACCGGGCCACTGGGCATATCGAACTGTCGACGGCTTGTCAATAGCAAGCGTATCGTTGACCCCACACAAGTGGAGTGAGGGGAGGCGTCATGCGTGAGGAGATCCCGGCAGGCCGACGGCGGCGATCGCGTATCCAAGTGCTCGCGGTCGTGAGCGTGCTCTGTTCACTATCGTCGTGTTCGCGGGGCGACGACGCCCAAGCGCAGCCGAGCGTCGAAACGACCGCACCCGTTGCTGCGGCAACCCGTGCGGAACGCGCGAACGAACGGTTTCCATTGGAGAATGTGCGTGGGCCACTCGTTGTCACTCCCGAGAAACTGGTGGATTTGCGCCAAAAGCTGGACCCCAAAGTGTTGTACCGGGTTGAACATTTCCAAACATCGAGCGCCATCGGCGGTAAGTCCGTGACCACGAGCGGCGAGTATCCGTGGGCCGCCGTGCTGACGATGGATGCCGACGGCCAGAGGATTCCGTTTTGCAGCGCGGCGCTGATTCGGCCGCAATGGCTATTGACCGCCGCGCACTGCCTCCTGGACATCCCTTCGGGCGGTGGCGCGTATGTCGGCGGCACACATTTCATCAACGACCCCGGTCAGTATCGCGCCATCGTTCAACTGGTCCCGCATCCGCAGTTCAACGCCGACACGAAGCAGAACGACATCGCGCTGCTGAAGCTCGCAAGTCCCGTCTCGTTCGCGACGATGCTCCTGATCAAATCAGGTGAAACGATCGACACGGCGCCTCGCGCCGCGCTGTTTTTGGGCTGGGGCGCGCAGGGCGGAGGCAACACCGCCGTCGAACAGCTGCAGGAACTGGACGCCCCACTCGTCACCCAGAGCGTCTGCGCTTCGCAATATCAGACGACGCTTACCGGCCAGATGCTCTGCGCCGGCCACCTCGGCGGAACCACTTGTCAAGGGGACAGCGGCGGCCCCCTGATGGTCGAAGATGGCGGAGAGTGGGTCGGCGTCGGTGCCGCCAGCTTCAACTCGAGTTGCATGAAGCCCGGCGTATTCGCCCGAGTGTCGTCCTACGCGACATGGATCGATAGCGTGCTATAGATCGTCCCAACGATGTAGCCGAGTCGCGATTCAGCATTGCAGCGGGCGACGCGAGTGTTCGGCGGGGGCCGGCTACGGGTGATCTCCGACGTCATCCGCGGTAGTCCAACGGATCCTGCAACTTGTGGCCCGGCAGCAGGGTCCGGACCTGCGCTGCGCTGCCTTACGATTCGGCAACCCACATCGACTACCTGATTCGGAAATCGCGCCGCGACTCTGCTCGACTGAAGTAACCCGAGTTTCGCTCGCCACCGCGCACTGTGCAGTAGCCGGCATCACCCGCGTCCGCCGTCGACGCAGCGTCTGCGCCAAACCCCTTCGCGTTTACCCTCCTTGCCCGCTCGTGCCCGATACCTATGCGGTCTGCAATGCAGAAGGTGGTTTGCTTTTCCTATGCTCGCGACCGGAGTGTACATTCGAGCGATGCTACCGTACGCGGCGTTGCCCGCCGACGACACGCTCGAGGCTGCATCCGCAATCGGTCGAGTGCGATGCACTCCGGCATCTCCCACGGCGTTCAACCAACTCTGAGCGTCGACGCACTCCGAACCATCAGGACGCCAGTCGGATGCGTGCGAGTCGACGGTGAAGACCGCACCCGAAGACTGTCTCGGTGACAGACTTGATCGCGCAACTCGCGTCGCGTCACACGCAGATGCGTCGACGCGCCGCGACTGGTCGCGTCAGCACGGCTCGCCAGCGACTCTCGCTCGACCAGGAATGCGTTTGCGCTTCCTGTGCGAAGACGATCGCGAACTGGAGATCGTCGCGGCGCGCCGCTATCCTCGGCCCGGTCATGAAGCGACAGAAAGTTCTCGTGCTCTATCTCGCCGATTCCGCACTCGATGCCAACGTGATTGCGTGGGCGCAGTACGACGGCACCGCAAAAACCGACCACATGGCGGGCGATGCGGAAGAGCCTCCCTATGCGAGCGGGCTGGCCGCGCTACGCGACGGTTGGCGGCTGCTTCAGATCGCACCGCTCCAAGCACACGCGCCCGGCGCGGAGTTCACAACGTCGTATCTGAAATACGAGTGTCTGTTCGAACAGTGGGTGGACGTCGATGGTTGATCGCGTGTTGCTGACATCCGCACAGATGGCGAGTTTCGTGGCGCGCGGTTTTCTGCGCTTCGAAGCCGCAGTACCGGACGACATCAATCAGCAGTTTCTCGACGAGGTCGGGCGCCCGCCGCAACCCGGCGAGCCGGTCCGCAAGGCCTATGCGAAGCTGCTGTCGGCCAGCGGTATTCCGGCCGTGCCCGCAGGAACGCCTTTGGCCGCGAGCTATCCCAAAGAGTCGGCGATCACGCGCCTGCTTGAACTGCCCGTGGTGCGCGGCGCCATCGAAAGTCTGGTCGGACCAAACCCGTTGTTCGACCATCACTTCCTGCACGTCACGTTTCCGCCGGAGTTCTACGAAGCGCGCGGCTTGCCCAACGTGTCGCAGCACACGCACCAGGACTCGACGATCGATCCGCGCCGCGCGTTCGACATTCAGATCATGTACTACCCGCACGACGTGACGCGCGAGATGGGCGGCACCCGGTTCGTTCCGGGAACGCACCTGCGCGTCGTCAGCGAAGCGGCCGTGGCGCGCTATCAGAACATCCGCGGCCAGCAGCACGTGGTGTGTCCAGCGGGCACGCTGCTGTTCCTGCATCACGGCATCTGGCACGGCGGCGGCGTCAACCGTTCCGACCGTTTGCGCTACATGTTCAAGATCCGCATCAATCCGACGGTGCGGCAGCAACGCTTGTGGGATACGTCGGATCTGCCCAACGACCACCACGAACAGCGGCCGATCTTCCTGATCAAGGAAGCGCCCGATCCGAACAATGTGCACACGATACTGACGACGCCTGAGCCGTGGTTCGAAGCAGATACCGGGCGGCTCGAGTATCTGAATCGCATCCGGATGTGGCGCTATCTCCTCGGCGACGAGACGTTCGACGCCGACTACTGGCTCACGCGCATCGAAAACGAACCCGTTGCGAGTACGCACGCATGAACGAACAAGATCGAAACGAACAACCTTCCAAAGAGACACCGCCCGAGGAACGACCGCTCACGTTCTGGCAGATCGCGGGTAGTACCGCCGCAGCCGCATTCGGCGTGCAGAACCGCGCGAACCGCGAGCGCGACTTCAATCGCGGAAAACCGATGCACTTCATCATTGCCGGCATCGTGTTCACGGTCATCTTCGTGCTGGTGGTAGCAATGGTGGTGCGGTTCGTTCTGAACAACGCTGCCTCCTCCTGACGAAGCAGTAGAGTTCCCCCGATGCGACTGACGATCTTCGGAGCATCCGGCGCCACAGGTACGTGTCTGGTGTCGCAAGCCCTCGAGCTGGGGCACGACGTGACGGCCGTGGTGCGCACCGCGGGCTCGGTTGCACAGACGCATCCCAGCCTCAACGTGGTCGTTGGCGATGTTGCGAATACGGCCGACGTCGAGCGCGTGATCAACGGTCAAGACGCCGTGCTGATGGCGCTCGGCGTGAAGATGGGCGTTCCCGACCAGGTGTGCACGATCGCCACGGCCACCATCGTGCCCGCGATGCAGAAGTTCGGCGTGCGGCGTCTGTTGAACGTCGCTGGGGTCGGCACTGGTGAATCGCGCGATCAGTTGAGCGCGCTCGGCAAACTGGTCGCGGGCGGCCTGCGCATGTTGGATCGACACGCGTTCCGGGACAAAGAGGGCCAGGACGCGCTGATCCGCAACAGCGATCTCGACTGGATCAGCGTCTGTCCGCCATGGCTGACGAACGGTCCGCACACCGGCGTTTATCAGTTCGGCTGCGACCTGCGCCCGCCGGTGAACGCCAGGATCTCACGCGCCGATGTCGCCGATTTCATGCTGAAGCATCTCATCGATCCGACCTTCGTGCACAAGAGTCCGATTCTGTATTACTGACGAGGCTCGGTTCGAGCCTTCCGCTCCGTTCCGATCCTGAAGCGACGTCGACCCGCTACCCGCCGGTACCCGTGTAGAGGTCGACATTACCGTGCGCCCCTATTCACTGCCCTCGATCGGCATCGCCGCAATACCAGGGCGGAGCAGCGTGTCCGCGGTTCGTCGCGAACTCGACGGTTGCGTCGAGGCGATCGAAAGGTTGGACCTAGCGCGCTCCGGTTCAGGGATCGCTCAAACGTTGCTGCACGCCCGCGTCGAGGGGCGGTTTGGCGGTCTCGGAGAGATGACCTTTCCCCGGCACGTGATTTACCTCGAGGCGCGTGCCGCAAGGATCTTCGAACAACACCGAGTAATACCCCGGCGCCCATTCGTCGAGTTGCGGAGGGTGCACGATGTTGGCCCCGAGATCGGCGACGAAGCGGCCCACTGCGTCCACATCCTCGATGCTGCGCGCGCGCAGGCACAGGTGATGCATTCCAGCCCGATACGCATCGAACGGTGTGCCGGAATGCTCGGCGGACGCCGCGCGGATACCGATGCCGGTACGCCCGCCGATGCAGTAGTACAACTCGTCGGTATCGACGAGACACACCATGCCGAAGTACGGCAGCAACGCGCCATAGAACGGCCGGCAGCGTTTGAAGTCCTGCACGGTGATGTAGATGTGGGCAACGCCATTGATGTCGATGGACACTGCTCAAGCCTTCTTGGCAATACGGTCGAGTTCGGCGCGCGCGTCGACCATCAGTTGAAACAAGCGGAACTGGCTACGCGCCCGAACGAGATTGTGCTCCGGATGCGACACACGAAAATAGGTATCGCCGCCGAGATAGTCGATGAGGAACCGCAGGCCGAGCATATAGGCCATGTGGGCGGGCACGCTGCCGAGCGCCATGCGCAGATCGGCGTCGACGAGATCGCCCGCGCCGCGCACATAACCTTGCGCCAGCGCGCGATAGCGTTCAATGGAGAAGCCGATAGCGGGGTCGTCTTCATCGCCGAGCGCCGCCGCCGAACGCACGAGATCGCCAAAATCCCAGCTCAGCGCCCCTACCATCACCGTGTCGAAATCGAGCACCGCACGAACCTGGTCGGCGGCGTCGAACAGCAGGTTCGTCACCTTGCCGTCGCCGTGGATCATGCCGCGTGGGCCTAGCGACTCCGCCGCTACACGTGATCGGTCGCGCTGCGCCTTATCAATGTCGTTGGCTGCCGCGGTGCGCCGCGCAGGTACCGGTTTTTCCAACGCCCGGTCGAATCGTTCCAATTGCCATTCGAGTTCGTGGAAGCGCGGAATCGGAACGACGTGCTCGCGGGCGTCGTACTGCGCCAGCGCGAATTGAAATCGGCCGAATGCCAAGCCCGCGGCCAATGCCTGCGCCACCGATTCCAGCCCGCCGAGGCTGCGGCCTTCTACGAAGCCGAGCATCCGATATGTACCGCCCGCATCCGTTACCGAAGCGGTGCCGTCGTTCGATCGAACGAACGGCGGCGCCAGTCCCGGCACAGCCCGTTGCACCGTCGCGATGACACGCGCGGTATTGGCCGCGACACCCACGGGATCTGCGAACACCAGCGAATTGATCCGCTGCAGCACATACCGCTCACCCCGATCGGTATGAACGAACCACGTATCGTTGATGTGGCCGCCGTTGTGAGCGTCGCAGCGAATCGGCTTGCCGCCCACCGCGAATCTCCCGGCGACGGACAGCGCATCGGATTGCGTCACTAGGCCAGCAGCCATTCGTCGAGAATCGGAACCGCCGCGATCAGCAACTCGCCCGCCGGTTCGCGCGCTTGCGCAACCAGCACGCTGTACGACTCGTCGAGCTTGCCGGCGAGGCCGGCATCGATCACATCCGCGAGCCCGGCAAGTTGTGCAGAGATCGTGTCGAGTTCCGCAATCGCCGGAACACGTGCGCCGATCGCTCGGACAACCTCGCGCTGACGACGCCACCGGGCCGCGGTGGATTCGAGAAACGCAAAATCGTCCGCGTCGGCCGCGTCGTCCATCACTGCACGAACTGCGGCATTGAAGCGTGGAATCCACTCGCTGGCCGGTTCGATGAAGTCCGGCACACGATCGAGCTTAGTCGCGACGGTGTACGGTCGCTCAACCTGTTCCGTCGACCCTGCGACACGTGCTTTGAGAGCCGCCGCGCCAAGCAGCCGTGAATACCACTTGA
>CAZLDA010000007.1:8018-18864 GCA_964557875.1 uncultured Pseudomonadales bacterium
TCGAACAGGTCCTGCAATTGCGCCAGTTCCGCGGCACTCACGCCGATCCGTGCGAACGACTCGCGGCGGCGCGCCTCGATGTCGACGTCGGCGTAAACGGCCAGCAACGGGCGCAGCTGCGCCAGGCGCAGATACATATCGGACTCGTCGCGCAACGAACGAGGCGACCACAAACGTTCGGCGATCACCGGCAGGCGTCCCCATACCCGCCCCTCGAACACCTCGTCGTTGACGATCTCGGCCCACATACACGCCTCGCCGCCGAGCACACGGCCCGGCGGCGAGCCATTCGGCGTATCGCCCGACGACACGTCCACCGCACTGCGACCGGCAAATTCGCTGGCCCAGCCGAGCCCGTCGCGCACGTGCGCCAAACGTGGATCGGCACGCACGCGCTCGTCGAGGCGCAGCAGCTCTTCGGATGGGCTTTCGGGGTCGTACGCGTAGTGCAGATCCGCCGGATAGAAGAAGTCGAGGTAATAACCCGCCGAGAAGACGCAATCGAAACCCTGTGCAACGGCGCGGTCGCGCGATGCACCGCCCCGCCAGCTCTGCACCACCGACGTGCGCGGCAGGTCGCCATGGGCAATTTCGTCCCATCCCATCAGCATTCTGCCGCGATCGATCAGCATATCTGCGAGCCGTTGATTGAACAGACTCTGCAGCGAATCGATGTCGGCAATGCCGCGTTCGCGCATGAAGCGTTGCACGTCGGCGCTTTCCTGCCACCACTTCGGATTCACTTCGTCGCCGCCAATGTGCAGGAATCGATCTGGGAACACGCGCGTGACGTCGTCGAACAGCCGGCCCAACGCTTCGTACACTTCGTCGCGCGTCGGATCCAGGCACGCGCTGTGAGGACCGAAGCGGAGCGAAACCGTGCGCGGTTCGTGTGCCGTTCCCCATTCGGGATGCGCGACGAGCCAGCTGGTGGTGTGCCCGGGCATGTCGATCTCCGGCACCACTCGAATGCCGAGTTCGGCCGCGTGCGACACGATTTCGCCCAGATCGTCTTCGCTGTAGAAGTCGTCGCCGCTCCGCGCCAGTTCCGGAAACGCGCGACTGTCGAAGCGAAAGCCCTGGTCGTCCGTGAGGTGCAGATGCAGCACGTTCAGCTTCACCAGCGCCATTGCGTCGAGCGTGCGCAGCACCGTGCCAACGGAAATGAAATGGCGCGCCGAATCGATCATCAGGCCGCGCCAGGCGAAGCGCGGCGTGTCGGCGATGAGTACACCGGGCAACGACTTACTCGAGGCGGTCAGTTGCGCCAGCGTCGCCAGTCCGCGCAGAACCCCCCATTCCGTCGCGGCGGTGATGACTGCCTGCGACGAGTCGGTTTTCAGCGAATACGACTCATCGTCGTCGAGATCGGGATAAGGCGCCGCGGGGGCTGCGCAGTCGATCGCAAGTGTCGCCCCGCCGCCGCTGCGCCGCGCCATACGTTGCGTCAGCCGCGTTGCCACTCTTTCGAGGCGCAACGTGCGCACGCCAAGCCATTCGACGGTCCAATCGGGCGCGTTCAGTTCGAGCGGCGATTCGGTCCGGGTCACGCGACGCGGCCACGGCATCAGTGCGAGCGCTTCGCTCATTCTTCGAGCGTCTCTTCCATTGAGTTCTGATTGCGTTCGATTTCGCAGCGACTCTCCGCGACGCTACCCGCCTTGTCAACGCAACGATCAAACCGACGACGTGCTCAACTTGAGCGTGGCGGGCGCATCTGACACCATGCCGCCCGTCTCAATACGGCCACTTCAGCGATGAACATCAAAGACCGGATGCGCGCCGTGCTCGACGCCGAAGCGAACGCCATCCGCTCCGTGAAGATCGACGATGACTTCGAAAAAGCAGTACACATTCTGCTCGCGTGCCCCGGCAAAGTACTGACTACAGGAATCGGAAAGGCGGGCCACATCGCCCGCAAGTTCGCCGCCACGTTGTGCTCCACCGCAACGCCCGCCGACTTCATCCATCCCGCCGAAGCTGCGCACGGCGACCTCGGCGTAGTCGGCAAAGACGACGTGATGATCGCGTTCTCGACCAGCGGCAAGTCGGTTGAGGTTCTGGAGATTCTCGAGCTGTCGCGGCACCTCGGCGTGACCCACATCATCGGCGTGACGTCCCATCCCGATTCGGAACTGCGCAACCACTGCGAAGTGATCCTCGATATGGGCGAAATCGCAGAAGCGTGTCCGTTAGGGCTTACACCGACGAGCAGCATGGCGGTGATGCTCGCCATCAGCGATGCCGTTGCCGTTGCGCTGATGGAACAGAAAGGTGTGACAAAGGCCGATTGGGGCAAGCGCCACCATGGCGGCTATCTCGGACGTATGGCGCGCACCGACAACCTGCCGCACTAAGGGGCCGCTTTCTCGCCACGGCGCTTCTTCGAAAGACAGGGAGCGACTTTCCTTTGCCGCCGCGTGTACACCTGGATTAGGCTCGCCGGACCCTTTTCGATCTCGCATCCGGTATGGCCGAGCAGAATCTCGACGAAGAACAGGAAGCGCCACCGCCGCTGCCGACCGGTTTGCGCCTGACGCCACTCGATCCGATTTACCGCGGCGGCCCGCACAGCCTGCTCGCCGAACTGCGCGATTCGGAACCGGTGCATCGCGACGTGGAGCTGAACCGCTGCGTGGTCACCAGCCACGACCACGCAAAGGCGCTGCTGGAGGACGATCGTTTACTCACCGATCCGGCCAACGCACATCGCGGTACGTTTTCTCACTGGCGCCACCAGCTCGATCTCCGGTATCCGCATCTGGCGCCGTTCATTCACGATCCCGATCATCCGCGCCTGCGGGCGCTCGTTAGCGATGCGTTCGGGCCTGCGGCTGTCGAGCGCTTCAAACCACGCATAAAAGCCATCGTCGAAGCGTTGCTCGAAGAGCTGGAAGCGTCGGAGTTCGAGGTGGAATCCATCGGCCGCTATGCGGCGCCGATCGCCACGCGTGTGATGGCGGAATATCTCGGCATCGACCCGACGCCGTTCCGGCAGATCAAGCGTCTCACCGATACTTCGTTCGCGGCGCATTTCAATCCGTTTCGCAGCGAAGACGAAGCGCGCGCGGGCAGAGTTGCCGAAGCGGAGTTGCGCGCAATGCTGCGCAGTGCGGTTGCAACGCACCGAACCGCACCGACGGACAACGCGATCAGCGCAATGATCCGCGCAGCCGAAGGCAGTGGCATGCAGGACGAAGACATCGTCGACGTGGCCGCCCTGCTGCTGACGTTCGGCTGCGTGAACACCACCGACTTCATCGTGAACGGCATTCGCGCGTTCCTGCAGAACACACGGCAGTTGTCGAAGCTGCGCGACAAGCCCGGCCTGATCGACAAGGCCGTGAACGAAGTGCTGCGCTTCGACTCTCCGGTGCTCGGTACGCTGCGCATCGCCGACCGCGACATGGAGGTCGGAACGTGCCCGGTCCGGCGCGGCGAAACGCTCGCGATTTCGATCGCCGGCGCGAACCGCGACGGCGTCGCGCACCCGAACCCGGATCGGTTCAACATCGAACGCTCCGACACGCCACATCTCGCGTTCGGCGCAGGGCGGCATGCGTGCCCCGGAGAGACGCTCGCGCGCACGGTTGCCACGGAAGCGTTGATCGGCATCGTCATGCAGTTTCCGCAACTGGAACTCAGCCCTCGCGGCTGGGAGTTTGCCTCGGTGCCGGAATTCCGCCGCATGAAGTACTTCTGGATTCGAACATAGAAATGCCACCGGCTCGAGCAAACGAGCTGCATCCAACGACCCAATCGAGGGGAACCATGACACCCACTGTGAAGATTCCTGGAAACGACGCTGACCTGCGGGCTGCGCTGCGCGACGTAAATCTGCCGAACCTGTTGATGGTGATGCTGCAGCTCAGTGGCGATCGCCGCTGGATGACTCCGCGCTATGCCCCGAAGCCGATCGTTGCCCCGGAAGGCAGCATGTTTCCGGACGACAGCGGCGGGTATGCCGACGACATCGCGCAGGAAATCCGCAACGGCGCGTTCGAGATCCTGCGCAACCTGCGCGACGGAAAAATTGCCATCACGCCGCCGCCGTCGCTCGATGCTTTCAACGAAATGCTGACGTTTTCGATGGCCGAACCGGTGCCGCGCGAGTACGCGGCGATGCTGCTCGAAGAAACCGGTCTGGTGGATCGCGATGCGCAGTGGCGCACGGTGATGACGAAGGCGGTGAACAAGGATCGACATGCACTGGAGGACTTCCGGGTGCTGATCATCGGCGCCGGCATGTCGGGCCTCGGCATGGCCGCCAAGCTGAAGGACGCCGGCATCGCGTTCACGGTGATCGAAAAGAACGATGCCGTCGGTGGCACGTGGTACGAGAACTCGTACCCGGATTGTGGCGTGGATACACCCAACCACTTCTACTCGTATTCGTTCGATCGCAATCCGAACTGGTCGGGCTATTTCTCCAAGCGCGACGAGCTGTATGCGTATTTCGAGCGCTGCGTCGACGACTTCGGCGTGCGCGATCGCATCAAACTGTCGACGGAAGTGCTTTCGGCGAACTACGAGGCCGCGTCGCACCTGTGGAAGGTTCGCACGAAGCGCAAGGATGGCGGCGAAGAGACCATCACCGGCAACGTGCTGGTTAGCGCGGTCGGTCAACTGAACAGGCCGGCCATGCCGGACATCGAGGGGCTCGATCGTTTTGCCGGACCGATGTTTCACTCGGCGCGTTGGCGCCATGACGTCGATGTAGCAGGTAAGCGCGTCGCCGTCATTGGCACAGGCTGCAGCGCGGTGCAGTTCGTGCCGAAGACCGCTGCAAAGGCCGGTCATGTCGAGATCTTTCAGCGCACGCCGCACTGGGTTTCGCCGGCGCGCGATTATTACCGGCCGGTGGAAGCCGGGCTGAAGTGGGCGCTGAACTACGTTCCGTACTATGCCGAGTGGCATCGCGCCCGGATGATCTGGAGTTTCGCGGACCGTTCCTGGCCCGCGGTGAACGCCGATCCGGCGTGGCCGCATCCGGAGCGCGCGATGAACGAACAGAGCGACCAGATGCGCGCGGCGTTGACGGCGTATATCTCCGCTGAACTCGGGCCGAAGCAGCACCTCGTGGCGAAGTGCGTGCCGGACTATCCGGTGTGGGGCAAGCGACTGGTGGTGGACAACAACTGGTACCGCACGCTCGCGCGCGACAACGTCGATCTCGTTACCGACGGCATTCGCCGGATCACCGCAGCTGGCATCGAGACCGTCGACGGCAAGCTGCACGAAGCCGATGTGATCATTCTCGGCACCGGTTTCCGTTCGAATCTGTTCCTGTGGCCGATGGAAGTACGCGGCCGCTCCGGGGTCCCGCTAGCCAAGCAGTGGGGCGACTATCCGCAGGCCTACAAGGGTATTGCGGTGCCGGATTTCCCGAATCTGTTCTGCCTGTACGGACCGAACACCAACATCGTCCACGGCGGCAGCATCATTTATCAGGTGGAGTGCCAGATTCACTACGTGATGCAGTGTGTCGCGGCGATGCTCGATCAAGGCATAGCCGCGATGGAAGTGAAGCGCAACGTGAACGAGCGCTACAACTCCGAAGTGCAGGCGATCAGCCAGACGCTCGCATGGGGTCATCCGGGCGTGCACAGCTGGTACAAGAACAGTCAGGGCAAGGTGGTGAACAACTCGCCGTTCAGCCTGCACCACTACTGGGAAGTCACGCACGAGCTCGCGTTATCCGACTACGAACTCGAGCATCCCGGCCCGCGGGACAAAGCGGTGGCGTAACTCGCTTCGTCAGCGATTGGGCCAGCCGGCGCTTGAACCAATCGGCCGATCTAACGGCTCGCGCCTTCCTCGTTTTTGAGATATCGCCACACGCCCCAGATCGCCAGCGCAAGCATCACGTGCACGGCTACAACAGGCGGCCAGCCGAACAGATAGATGACGTCGTTCGCGGTACCGCCCTTGAACGGCGCGCCGCCGAACGACAGACCGCGCGTGCCCAGCAGCGCGTTGAAGATCGGCGGCACGCTGAATAACCAGCCGGTGACCAGCGACGACCAGAACAGCCAACCGTACTGCTTGCGGGTCAGACGCATGAACTGGCCGCCGAGGCCAATGGCCATCAGCAGCAGCCCTTCGGTGATCGCTTCGACGTGCGCCATGCGCCACGCCCGTCCGTCGTCGGGAATAGAAACGGGAATATCGAGGGGCAATGGCCACAGTGCGACTCGACCCAGCAGCGTGAACATCCAGATCCAACCGATGCCGACCGACAGCACGATCAGGCCAATGCCGTTGAGGAACAGCAATGCGCGCAGCCGGCTTGGCATAGTTTCCATCGGAACCTCCATCTAGCAGTGGGTCAAATCGTCTGAAGCGCCGGCGTTGCTTCGCGCAGGCGGGTGGTGTCGATGCGGGTAGTGGCCGGATCCTCCGCGTCGTACTGACGGCGCCATGCGGACATCCAGACGGGATCAGCAACGCGGCTCGGGTGGTAGCGTGGGCTCAGCATGCGCACAAATCGCGGAATCAGCTTGCGGGAGATGCGCAACACGACGCGCCATACCGTCAGCCGTGAACGCCAGTTGCGCCAGAGTCCGTCGTCCTCGAGCAGCATTTGATAGCCGCTGCGCGTTCGGGCCGAGATGTGCAGGGTCGCATAGAAGAGCCCGAGCACTCGCCAGAAATAGCTCCCTGAGACGTGTTCAAACACACCGTAAGCCACATTCTTGTGTTCGATCTCCTCGACGAAGTGCCACAACACCAGCGACGCCACCGCCGAGTCGGCATCGCCAAACAGATACTGCCGGTCTTCGATGAGCATGTGGCCGAGCGCGAGCGCCATCGACTCGAAACCTTCGGCGTACGCAAGATTGAAACGCAACGAACGCTCGCGACCGAGCCGCGCGTAGTCGTCGGCGAGCACCGCCTCGAGCTTCGCGACGGTTTGCGGGCGATGTGCCCGCAATTCGTCGTTGAACCGCCGGTGTTCCCGGAAGTGCGCGGCTTCCTGCTTGCAGTACAGATCGAGTTCCTCGGTGAGCGCGGCGCTTTGGATCTGCGGCCGCGCGAGGCGCATGGTGCGGATGAGATACGGCTCGAGGTACGGCATCGCGAGCGAGGCCGCGTTCACCATCTGAGCGAACTCAGGCCGGGTGGGGTTCCAATGCAGCGCAGCCGCGGGACGATAGGGGAACTGGACGCGCCTTTCCGTCATGCGTGCTGGATCCGGTGTATACATGTCGCCCCCGAATAAACCCGTCAGGTGGTCGATTCCGCCAGCGTGGACAATTGCGCCGAGAGCCTCGCCATGCGTGCGGCAGCTTGTAGGCGTGCGGAGTGTAGCCCGACAGCGTGCTGCGCACCCGCGGCACCATGCGTGATATCAGTCGCTCGAATGGGTCTCGCGGCATGCAGTGACCAAACGCACCCACGTCGGTTAGATTGTCGAGGCGCGCCGATGATTAGGTTTGAAATGAGATTTCAGAACACGTGAGCAACGCACTCTCGGACGTCAGCTTCTGGTTCGACTCGATCGGCGACTTGCCGCCCGCCGACGTCGCCCCTTTACCCGATCGTGTGGACGTCGCCATCGTAGGTGCCGGATATACGGGACTGTGGACCGCCTACTACCTGAAGCAACGCGAACCCGGTTTACGCATCGGCATCTTCGAAGCCGAGCGCGTGGGCTTCGGTGCCAGCGGACGCAACGGCGGATGGTGCGTTGGAATGGCGTGGGGCGTAGAACCGCTTTTGCACGACCCGGCGACGCGCAGCCGCGGCGTCGCTCTTGCGCGCGCGTTGTTCGATACGGTCGACGAGGTCGGCCGCGTCTGCCAGGCGGAGAACATCGATGCGCACTACGCGAAGGGCGGCACGCTGAATGTCGCAACCATTCCCTTCCAGGTGCCCTATCTGAAGCGCCACCTGGAGGATCTGTATCGCGCGGGCTTCAACGAAAACGACTACCGATGGTTGCCGGAGCAGGAGTCGCGGGCGCGTCTCGCGATGACGCCGAACCACGGCGCGCTGTACTTCCGCCATTGCGCGGTCGTGCAACCCGCGCGTCTCGCGCTCGGCCTGGCCGACGTGGTGCGAAAGCAAGGCACGCACAGCTACGAAGGCACGCCGGTGAACGCGATCGAGTCCGGCAGGATCGTCACGCAGCGCGGCAACGTGAGCGCGGGCGCGGTGATACGGGCGACCGAGGGCTACACCGATACGATCGCGGGTGAGCGCCGCCGCCTGATGCCGCTGTACTCGATGGTGACGGCGACGGAGCCACTACCCGAGTCGGTGTGGCAGCAGATCGGTCTGAAGGAACGTGAAACGTTCGGCGACAGCCGCCGGGTGGTGATCTACGGCCAGCGCACGCTCGACAATCGCCTGGTGCTGGGCGGGCGCGCCGGCTACTACTTCGCATCGAAGCGGCGCCGTTCGATACCCTCCAACGACCCCAAAGTGGTGCGCGTGAAGGACCTGGTGACGAAGCTGTTCCCGATGCTCAAAGACTACGAGGTGACGCACGGTTGGGGCGGCTTGATGGGCGTGCCGCGGCATTGGCGGCCATGCGTGCAGTGGGACCCCAAAGCGCGAACCGGCTGGGCCGGCGGCTATGTAGGCGAAGGCGTCGCAGCGTCGAACCTCGCCGGCCGCACGATGGCCGACCTCGTCGCCGGCCGCGACAGCGCGCTCACCGATTTACCTTGGGTGGACGACGTGGCGCGCCGCTGGGAACCGGAACCGCTGCGCTTCATCGGCGCGAAAGCGATCGAAGCTTTCGGCGACCGAGCCGATCGCGCCGAGTTTGCATCCGGCAAGCGCTCGAAGTTCTGGGGCGGTCTGTTCAGGCGCTTCGTCGGGTAGCACCCCGCTGGCGGTGTCTTGAGCAAACCCCGTAGGGTCAGCGCGCAAGCAATTCGAGCCGACCTGAGATGGACGTCAGTTCGAGCACGCCGCTGCCGTTGCCCAGCGTCATATCCAGCGTTCCGCCGCCGGACATCTCGCGCGTCGGCTTGTCGTCCGACAACAGGTTCTTGATGCCGCTGCTGGTGGTGCGCAGATCGACCACCGCCCCTACGTCGCGATTCACGGTCAGCCGGATGAAACCGCTGGTGGTCGAACCTCGCACCTGCGCGCCGTCGGCGAGATCGGAACTCACGTCGAGGTCGCCCGATACCGAGTGCATCGTCAGTTCCTTCAACCGCGCATTCGAGCGGATATCCGCGTTCCCCGACACGGTGGTAATCCTGAGTTGTTCTGCGTCAGTCTGCGCGTTGATGTCGCCGCTCACCGAGTTGAATGTGAGGGCGCCCGCCGCGCCGGTGACCTCGATCCTGCCGCTGACGCTGCCGATGACGAGGGTACCGCTCAGGTCGCGCGCGTCGATCTCACCGCTCACGGTTCTGCCGTCAACTCCGCCGTGCAGTCCCTGCATCGTCAGATCGGCCGATACGAGGTCGACGCGCACACGGCTGGCCGACGGCACGTGGATGACCAGATCGGAACCCTCGCCACGATTCAGGTTGTCAGGAGTTTCGACCTTCACGGTGGTCGTAGATCCGGATGTTTCGAACGTGAACGACTTCGTCAGATCGTCGAGCGTGCCTTTGACCATCACCTCATTGCGATCCCAACCCTGCACTTCGATGCGGCCGCGGACGTTGTCGATCCGTACTACGCCGTCGGCTTTCACTGCCAGAGTCTTGTCGACCGCTTCGCCGGCGTGCGCCACGCTCGCGACGCACGACAACAGTCCGACGTTCAACGCTACGTTCAACAACAAGCTCAACGCTCTCACAGTGCACCTCGATAGTGTGATTGGTCCGGCACCCCCATCTGCGGCGGAGTCACCGCGTCGACGATCGCGAGTTCCTGGTCGTAAGTTCGTTGCAACATCTGCCCCAACGCCGCGTCCGAGGGGCGACTTGCGAGCGCAGTGCGGATTTCGGTGAGCGCACGTTCGATGATGGCGAGATTCGCCTCCACGGTTTTGCGCAGTTCCGGATCGAGCCGGTCGGCGCCGGCGCGATAACGTTCGAGTGACGCTTGGCGCAGCGGCTTATACGCACTGTCGAGTTGCTCATACGCCCACAGCGGTGTCGCGACTCGCGGTTGCGAATCGTGTGAGAAGCCGACGAACATCGCAGCGACGGTGACGGCCGCCAACACCGCGGCGGCGGCGAGTTCCCACGGACCCGACCGCCTGTCTTGCAGCGCGATCCGCGCATTGACGGTGGGCCATAGATCGCGCGGCGGTTCGATGGCGCGTGGCAACGCGCCGATCAGTGCGTCGAGTTTCGGATTCGCCCCGTCGCGCTCGTTCATGTCGTGTTCTTTCATAGCGAAAGCCACTCCCTCAGAAGCTGTCGTGCGCGGTGCAGATGTGCCTTGCTGGTGCCAATGGCCGTGCCGGTGCCCGCGGCGATTTCGTCGTGTTGCCAGCCTTCGATGTCGTGCAGAACGAACACCGTGCGCGCGGCAGGCGGCAGCCTGCGGATGGCGGATTCGAGATCGTGCTGGTCCGCATTCGAGACGGTGCGAGCCTGTTCGATCGCAACCACGTCAATCGCGTCGTCCATCGCATCGTCGATCGCAATCAGGCGCCGGAACCAGGGGCGTTGTGCGCGTTGCTGATCGAGCACCACATTGACGGTCAAACGATGCAGCCACGTCGCAAATGCACTGTCGCCGCGAAAGCTCGACAAGCGTTGCCAGGCACGAACGAATGCTTCCTGCGTCAGTTCCTCGGCGGTCTGCACGTTGGCGGTGAGGCGCAGACAGATGGCGTACACCCGCCCGACATGTCGCGTATACAGCGATTCGAACGCGCGACGGTCGCCTGTGCGGGCCGCTTCGACGTACCGGTCGTCTTCGCGCG